>JBPCXW010000117.1:0-15252 GCA_051008185.1 Gammaproteobacteria bacterium | reverse complement strand
CAAGAGGACAATGTAAAAGAAGAGACTGAGGCCTATCTCTCCGACCAGAAACTGCAAGCCGGAGACATATCCGCACCCGCGATCAAACCGGAGACGGCGAAACCGAAACTACAACCCGGGGCGGAGGCGGAGAACCTGAGCGACAAACGGGAGAAGATAATTTCTATTTTGGAGGGGGAAGAGGAATGAGGGGGTTATCGGATTGCCACCAAATCAACCCTTGTTAATTTTTCCAATGCTTCTTCAATAAGGCTTACGGCCCTGTCAATTTCTTCATCAGTAGTTCCAAAACCCAGGCTGAACCTGATGGATGATTCGGCACTGTCATTATCCAAGCCGATAGCTCTCAGGACATGAGATGGTTCGGTTATGCCGGAGGTGCAGGCGGAACCCGTTGAGGCCGCGAGATGTGGTTGCAGTGTGCTTAGGATATCGTGTGCAGAAAATCCTGCAAACTGGATATTGGCATTACCAGAATGCCGGGCTTGTCCCGATGGGCCATTTACAGCCACAGGCCATTTGAGGCTACGCAGTTTTTCAATAAATAATTCACGGCGGCGAAACATCGCATCACGTTTTTCAGAAATATCATCAGCGACAAACAAATCTGCCGCCGCCCCCATGCCAACACACAACGCTACGGGCAGTGTCCCCGAACGCAATCCGTTCTGCTGACCGCCGCCATAAATGAGCGGTTCAATCATTGGTTGTATTTCACGAGATATGTAGATGACACCGATACCTTTGGGGCCATACATTTTATGTGCAGACAGACTCAGCATGTCTGTATGTTCTGCAAGTTCATTTATCTCTATCGCTACCGGTGCCTGAGCTGCATCACAATGAAACAGGGCTCCATACTTTCTAACAAGTTGTGAAATTGCCTTGATATCCTGAATAGTGCCAATCTCGTTATTGACTGCCATTACGGATACAACGAGAACATCCTTGTCAAGCATCTCTTCAAGTTGTGCGATATCTACAAAGCCTTCATGATCAACAGGTATTGATTCCACTGTAAAGCCATACTGATCTTGCAGGACACGGCCTGTCGCCAATACGCATTTGTGCTCTATGGCACTCAGCAGGATACGGCGGCGCTTTCCTTTGATGGCGCGCCGTCCGAGGCCAAGTAAGGCGAGGTTGTTTGACTCGGTGGCACCCGAGGTGAAGATGATTTCGTCATTATCGGCACCTATCAGGCGTGCGATGCGTGAGGTGGCGGTTTCGACCGCCTGCGAGGCTTCCCAGCCGGGGCTGTGGTCTGAAGAGTGGGGGTTGGCAAATAAATCGCAAAAAAATCGCTCAAATTGTGACAAAACCCGCAGACAAACAGGTGTCGTTGCCTGATAATCAAGATAAATGGTATTATTGATTTTCATTTACAATCAAATAGTTATGACAGAAAACCCTCAAAATACGCTGTTTCTAAGCTTAATGCTCTTACTGGAGAATTGTTCCAGTAAAGGCATTGACCATAGCATGATTTGTCGGTTACAGTCTAGCTGGAGACTTCATCCAGAAAACGGGGGAAAATGGGGTGCGCGGCCCATTATTTCATAAAGATTATCGTCCGCAGTTTTCAGGGCATGAAACCTTCCCGCTTCGCTACGGGTGGTTGAAGAAAGTGTATGACCGCGTAGCGGAAACTGAAGATCAGCCGGAAAATAGGACAGCTTGTTGGGACGATGATGCCATCGCAAGATTCGGAGTCGGTAAAAACATGGTTGCTGCTATGCGCCATTGGGCAAACGCAACCCAAATCATTGAAGAACCTACCGCCAATACTGCACAAGCCAAAGAACTCGGTAAAAAATTATTTCACCCAAGAGGTGGCCTTGATCAATACATGGAGAATCCTGCCACACTGTGGTTGATCCATTGGCAATTAGTTGCCCGAGAAGAAAAGACAACATGGTTCTGGGCTTTCAGCCACTATCCAGCTATCACTTTTGAACGAGACAAATTTGAAAAACTCCTAGAACGCTTCGTCGGAGAGAGAGGCTGGAAGGTTGCGTCCAAAACGATCAAGAATGATGCCGCCTGTTTTATTCGAACCTATGTCGCTCGGCAACCATCAAGAAAAGCAGGTCTTGATGATGCACTTGAATCTCCTCTAACAGAGCTTGGTCTGATTAAGGCTATTGGCAAGAAAGACGGTTTTCGATTTGTACGCGGGCCCAAACCAACCTTGGGAGACGGAGTATTTACCTACGCTCTTATTGACTTCTGGTCTCGCCATGCCCCAAACGCCGCCACACTTTCTTTTGAATCTGTTGCACATTCACCCGGTGGGCCGGGGCGTGTATTTTTACTTGATGAAAATGACGTTGTAGATCGTCTTTCGGCACTGGACAGCCTGACAGGTGGTGCATTCCGCTGGTCCGAGACAGCAGGCTTGAAGCAAGTCGTGCGGAACGTCGATATCAATGAAGAAACAGCCTTGAAATGGATTCCAAATGATTATGACGCGGTTGCCGAAAAGGAGGTCGCCTGATGCCACTAAATAAACATGTTCACATTGCTCGGCGTTTCCTGAAATCAATTCGAATCGACTCTGATCTTGGCGATGCCGTAGCTCTTAAAGGTTTTGTTTGTCCCCAGTCATCCACCGACATTCTGTCCACTATGGCACGGCATGTATCGGAAGCAGGACAAGGAGCATTCACGTGGACGGGGCCTTATGGTAGTGGCAAATCAAGCCTCGTGGTGGCCCTGAGTGCCTTGCTGAACGACGATGCAAGTTTGCAGAAAGGAGCGGCGAAGGTATTCGGGCAAAAACTAACAAAGGAGATTCGAAGCGCATTCCCAACCGGCACTAGAGGGTGGCGGATTCTCCCGGTCGTTGCGCGGCGTGACAATCCCGTTGCAGTCATTGGCGAAACCGTTAAAGAAATGGGACTTGTTTCTCGTCAACCACGCGGTGGTTGGACGGAAAATAGTCTTATTGCAGCATTGAAGGAGATTGCTAACGAGAAACCTAAAACTCACGGGGGACTTGTACTATTTATTGATGAGATGGGTAAATTTCTTGAAGCCGCCGCTCAGGATGGTTCCGATATCTACATTCTTCAGCAACTCGCCGAGGCAGCTTCACGTAGCAAGGGGCGACTTCTCGTTATAGGCATTTTACACCAAGCATTTGAAGAATACGCACATCGTCTTTCATCGGAGATGCGGGATGAATGGTCGAAGATACAAGGCCGATTTGTCGATCTTGTTGTCAATGCTGCGGGAGAAGAACAAATTGAACTCATCTCTCGTGCGATCGAGAGTGAACACCATCCAAAGACACTTGATAACCTAGCATCGGTTGTAGCTAGTTTTGTGCATCGTGAGCGAACTGATGATACCAAGCGACTTGCTACCATGCTAGCAACTTGCTGGCCCTTGCATCCAGTCGTAGCATGTCTACTAGGGCCAATATCGCGAAGGCGATTTGGTCAGAACCAACGAAGTATTTTTGGATTCCTGAATTCGTCCGAGTCATACGGATTTCAAGACTTCCTCAAACACGCCCGTGATGATGAGTTATACGGACCTGACTGGCTTTGGGATTACCTGTGTACTAATCTTGAACCTTCAATTTTGGCTTCCCCCGATGGTCACCGTTGGGCTATTGCCGCCGAAGCACTGGAACGCTGTGCAACTATTGGCGGTGATGATATTCATATCAAGTTACTCAAGACCATTGCCGTTATAGACCTATTTAAAGAACGGGCCGGGATAGTTGCAGAACCTAAGCTTTTGTATAGTTGTTTCCCCGACATCTCAGAGCAGAAATTCAAAAAAGCACTTACACAACTTGATACTTGGTCATTGACTACTTTCAGAAAATTTCTTGGTGCTCATTCCATTTTTGAAGGCAGTGATTTTGATATTGAACAAGCAACTCGTGTTGCACTTGATGAGATTACCGAAATTGATCTTGACGAATTGAAGTCCCTCGCCGGACTTCACCCTATCCTCGCTAAACGACATTATCACGAAACAGGTGCGCTAAGATGGTTTGAAGTTAATTTCATACCAGTTAGCGACATGGTTGATTATGCCTCAAAACTTGAATTGAAAAATGGTGCGATAGGACAATTCCTACTAGCAATTCCGACTGAAGGCGAGAAAAAAGATTTTGCCGAGAAGATCTGTCGAGAAGCCGCAAAGTACAGCGATGACAAAAAGGGAGATATTATCGTCGGTATATCCAGACAATCATGGGGAATAATACCGCTGGTGCGCGAATTATCCGCGCTGGAACAGTTCAGCAATGACCACTCGGAGCTTGCAGGTGATGCAGTTGCCCGACGGGAAGTTGCCGCACGCATGGCTGATTTGCAAGCAGTGCTAGAAACTGAATTACAAAAGGCATTTGACAATGCAGAATGGTTCCGAAAAAACTACCAAAAAAAATATCTCCGACAAACAGATCTAAATATTATTGCTTCTGAGTTAGCCGATAAACGTTTTCCAGAATCCCCTTGTCTGCATAACGAATTACTAAACCGTCAGAAGCCTTCAATAACTGCCATTACTGCACAAAATAAACTTCTGCATAAAATGATCAACAATGAAGGGGAACCTTATCTAGGAATCGTAGGCTTCCCTGCCGAGGGTGGCCTGTTTACTTCCATTTTGGAAAAAACGGGAATCTACAAACAGCAACAACAAACGTGGGGCTTCACTTCTCCAGATAAAAGTAGCGATGAAGAATACTGCTTAGCACCAATGTGGAAAGCTGCACTTGCTCATTTTAAGAAGCATAAGAATCGTACAGTCCCCGTCTCCGAACTCTTTGATCTCTGGCGCAAACCACCTTTGGGGGTAAAGGATGGTCTAATGCCGCTCCTTGCCGTTGCGTTCATATTATCACAGCGCGACAAACTAGCTGTTTACCGAAATGGTATTTTCAGGGCGAAGTTTGACGACGTTGATGTGGATTATCTTGCTAAAGACCCAACAATTATCCAGTTACGATGGATGGACCTTTCCGGACTTGCCCGTCGCCTGTTGTCTGGTATGGCTCAGGTTGTACGTGATCTAGATAGTACGAATGAACTTGAGAATCTGGAACCTATTGATGTCGGACGTGGATTAGTCGCAATATATGACCACTTGCCGAAATGGACGACTCGCACCATGCGTTTATCTTCAAATGCTATAACTGTTCGAAATCTTTTTAGAAAGGCCCATGATCCAAACCAGTTCCTGTTTGATGACATTCCTGGATTGCTTGACAAAAAGACTTCCCTTGCAAATGACAAGGACTTGAATCGAATTATTAAAAGCGTCCGAGAAGGACTTGAAGAACTAGTTCTTGCGTATCCCTCAATGCTACATCGCTTGCGTGACATTATGCTTTCTGAATTACAGGTTCCGAATGTTTCCCCACAGTCCATGGCTGAATTGCGCGACCGTGCAGAAAACATCAAACAATTAGCGGGGGACTTCCGACTTGACGCATTCATAGGAAGATTATCCATATTTGACGGTTCTGATGAGAGCTTTGAAGGAATAGCAAGTCTTGCCGCTAATAAACCACCTCGAGATTGGGTTGATCCCGAACTTGATAAAACCACAATGGAACTCGCTGATATGGCGCAGAAATTCCTTCGTGCGGAAACCTATGCCCGCGTCAAAGGACGAACAGATAAACGCCAAGCAATGGCTGTGGTTATCGGTATAGATGGTCGCCCCGTACCCTTGTTGGAAGAGTTCGATATTGCTGAATCTGATCGTGCGGCTGTTGATAAACTCATTGAACGTGTTGATGCTACACTAAAGTATGCAGACACCGATCATCGTAATATCATTTTAGCAGCACTTGCTGAACTCAGTGCTCGCTATATGCAAAAAAACCTATCCCCAAAAAGTAGCAAGAAGAGGAAAAGGAGGGCTGCTTCATGACGAATGACGCTTCTGTGAAACACGTTCTTGGTCTTTCAGGTGGGCGAGACAGTGCTGCCCTCGCTGTTTTTATGCGCCAACACCATCCTGAACTAGAAATTGAATATTTTTTCACCGACACCGGAAAAGAGTTGCCAGAAGTCTATGAATATCTTGGGCGATTGGAAGGCTTTCTCGGTCAGCCCATTCTGAGATTGAACCCTGATCGCGACTTTGATTTCTGGTTGAAGCAATTCAATGATTTTCTGCCATCCGCTCAAACACGTTGGTGTACTCGACAACTTAAACTGCGCCCTTTTGAACAGTGGCTTTATCCGATGCTTGATGAAGGCAAAACGATTTATAGCTATGTGGCTATTCGTAGCGATGAGGAATATCGGGAGGGATATTCATCTAAACATGATAATCTCATTGTGAAACTGCCATTTAAACAGGCTGGAATTGATAAAATGGGGGTTTTGGAAATTCTTGATGGGGCTGGACTCGGTTTGCCAGAATATTATTCTTGGCGCACTCGTAGCGGTTGTACATTCTGCTTTTTTCAGCAAAAAATTGAATGGGTCCGACTAAAAGAACAACATCCAGAAGCATTTGAAGAGGCAAAGGCCTATGAAAAAAATGCTGTTGAACACGGTTCTCCGTTTACATGGAGTCAAGGCGAATCACTGAAAGAATTGGAACAACCGGAGCGGATTAAGCAAATTAGACAAGATCATGAAAAAAGACTTATACGTATGCGCTCAAAGGTTCAGCCTAATCCTCTGAGGCCAGATAGTGAGCCGCTAGATATAGACGATTTGTATGGTTCCACAAAGGCTTGTCTAACATGTCACAAATAATTATCGCATTTCTCTGGCATACATGATATTATCGCTGTTCTTATTTTTGTTTCAATGGGTATTAAGGCATACTGAGGAATTTGGGACTGACGAGGCAACAAAATTGGCTTTTCAATTTCTATTGCAGGGCGAGAAATAATTGAGTTGTTGGGGTGGGCAAAATGGTATTCTATGACGAAGAAAAGGAGATATTGAAAATTGGACTTGAACCCGTTAGAATAAGGGTAGTCAGTGAACCATACGTAACCTATAGCCCATTTGGGTATGCGCCTGTTATTGATGTCTGGTTAGTGAAAAAGAAAAGAGAGTATAGGTTATATATATCTGCTGCTTCGTTATCAAGTAATCTTGAGAAAATTAGGGAAAACACAGAGTTCGGAAAATTCACTGGGTTGGAATTTTGGATTCGTAAAGAATCAAGTGACCGAAAGTCAGCATATATACTAGAAGAAGCTTGAGTAGTATGATATTTAGTGCCAAATTTATAACGAGAGTCAAATCTGATGCGAAAAGATTTACTCCACAAAATATATTTAGTTTGCGACAGAATGTAATAGGAATTTATATATTTCATTATGGTAATTCTTTCATTTACGTTGGTCAGTCAGGGGCAAATAAAGGAATTAGAGAACGATTATTAGAACATTTCAATGGAACACATAATAAATCATTTAAATTATGGATTGATGCTATAGATGGTGACTTGATGTTTACATCAATCCACTGTAGTGAAAAACAACTTGACGATCTAGAGAGATCCATAATTAGATTTCTACAACCAAAAACAAACGAAATGATGTACGTACATTACAACCCTGATAACCAACTTTGGGAGTATTAATTATGGCAAGTGTATATCCTGCAATGAGAGGCAAATTTGGTACTACTGAGTACTATATGATTACTATGAAAGCTGGCGATGTTTCACATCAACTCGTTATACCTAAAGAAATGGAGGGCTGGGACGAACTTGAATTGGAAGAACGCTTTCAAAGAGAAGTAAACTACAATCGAGTTAAAAAACACATCGCACCATACTTGGTTCAAGACGACGATAGGTTTTTTGGCGCATTAATAGTAGCCATAATGAATCCTGACAGCCTTGTGTTTGAGGATTTGAAGAACGTTGTTTCTGATAAGGTTCCAGCACTTTATCAATCTGCTTCTAGGGCATTTGGATTTTTGACCTTGTCTGGTGAAGAGGTGATGGTTCCTTTAGATGGTCAACATAGGCTTGCTGCTATAAAATTTGCTCTGACTGGCAAAGATGAAAAGCAAAAAAATATTGAGGATTTAGAGCCTAATAATGAAATTGCAAAGGACGATGTTTTACTAATTCTCATCAAACATGAACCTGTCAAGGCAAGAAAAATATTTAATAAAGTTAATCGCTATGCTAAAGCCACAAGTAAGGCTGATAATTTAATTACTGCTGACGACGACATAATTGCAATTATATCTAGAGAGCTTGTTGCTAACGAACTTATTGGAAGTAGAGTTGTTAACTATCAAAGTAATACACTTCCAGATAGCTCGATTTTTTTCACTACGCTGTCTACAATTTATGAATCGAATAAAAGGATTCTTGAAGAGATCCATGGAAAGATAAACGATCAGGTTTTACCGGATAAACAGCATCAAACATTATATAAGGACAATATTAAGGAAGTGTGGGATCATCTGTTGAAGGGTGTTGAAATTTTTAGGACTGCATTGTCTGATGTTGAAGAAGCTGGAGATGAAAAAAGAAAAGAAATGAGAAAAACGATGATTCTTGCTAAGCCACTAGCTCAGCAAGCACTAATTATCGCTGTGTCAAGACTTAGATCAAATGAAACATCAAGCGGTTCAAAGTTGAGTTGGGATGAGATATTAAAAAGAATTAATAGTGTTGATTGGAGCGTTGATAATACCGCATGGCAAAAAATATTAATGAATGGGACAAAAATTGTTAGTGGTAGACAGGCTACATTGTTTGCAGGAAGATTCATTGCTTATTATTTAGGAGAAAAATTGGAAAACAACGAAATTAAACAATTGACAGAACAGTATTTGAATGCATTTCCAGAAGCAGAGAAAAGCAAACAAAAACTTCCAAAGCCATCATTTAATCCTTGAGATTAAGTTAAAACTCTAATTTCAATTTGTAGATCACCATCACACCAACGCTGGCAGATCCGATTCCCCCATCAGATAACTGTCTATCCCGCGAGCAGCAGAGCGCCCCTCCGCTATCGCCCAGACTATCAGGGACTGCCCGCGTTGCATGTCGCCAGCGGTGAATACGCCTTCAATGTTGGTCATCCAGTTGCTGTCGCGTTTTACATTGCCGCGTTCGGTTAGTTGCACGCCCAGTTGTTCCAGCATGCCGGGTTGTTCCGGCCCCAGAAAGCCCATCGCCAACAGGACCAGATCGCAGGGGAGTGTGTGTTCGGAACCGGCAACCTCGGCGAAGTTGATGCGGCCGTTGTCGTTTTTCATTTCCACTTGCACCAGTTCCAGTTGCTTGACATTGCCGTTGTCGTCGTCGCCGATGAAGCGTTTGGTTGAAACTGCATAGACGCGCTCTACGCCTTCCTCGTGGGCGGAGGAGATACGGTAGATGCGCGGCCATTCCGGCCAGGGGTTGTCGCCGGCGCGGCTGTTGGGTGGCTTGGGCATGATCTCCAGTTGATGCACGGACTTCGCTCCCTGTCTGTTGGCCGTGCCCAGACAATCGGCGCCGGTGTCGCCGCCGCCGATGATGATGACATGTTTGTCTTGCGCGCTGATGAAATCCTGCTCGGGGATCGTGTCGCCTTCACAGCGTCTGTTTTGCAGGGGCAGATATTCCATCGCTTGATAGACGCCTCGCAACTCGCGCCCCGGCACCGGCAAGTCGCGGTATTGGGTGGCGCCGCCGGCCAGCAACACGGCGTCAAACTCCGCCTGTAACTCCGCGCTGCTTTTATCCACGCCGATATGGCAATCGCTGACGAAACTGACACCTTCCGCCTGCATCTGCTGCAGACGCCGATCCAGAACTCTTTTCTCCATCTTGAATTCGGGAATGCCGTAGCGTAACAGGCCGCCGATGCGATCATCCCGTTCAAACACCGTGACGGCATGGCCGGCGCGGGCCAGTTGTTGTGCCGCCGCCAGACCGGCCGGGCCGGAGCCGACGATGGCGACTGTTTTGCCGGTTTGCCGGGCGGGCGGCTGCGGTTTGATCCAGCCGCTTTCCCAGGCCTTGTCTATGATGGCGAGTTCCACCGCCTTGATGGTGACGGGATCATCGTTGATGCCCAGCACGCAGGAGCCCTCGCACGGGGCCGGACACAAGGTGCCGGTGAACTCGGGAAAGTTGTTGGTGGCATGCAGACGTTGAATGGCCTCCAGCCATTGATCGCGGTAAACCAAATCGTTCCATTCCGGGATCAGGTTGCCCAACGGGCAGCCCTCGTGGCAAAAGGGGATGCCGCAATCCATGCAACGCGAGGCCTGGGTTTTCAGCGGCTCCACCGGCCACGCCGACATTACCTGCTTCCAGTCGTGCAGACGCTCATCCACCGCGCGGTAGGGTTGCCGCTCGCGTCCGTGTTCCATAAAGCCGGTTATCTTACCCATTGGCCGCCTCCATGATCGCCTCTTCCTCGGACAACCCTTTTTCGCGACCGCGCTGTATCGCATCCAGCACTTTTTTGTAATCCTCAGGCATGACCTTGACGAACCGGGGTTGCCATGCGGCCCAGTCTTGCAGGATCTGTGCGGCGACGGTGCTTTGGGTATAGTGAATATGTCTGGACAGCAGGGACTTGACCAACTCCACATCTTCCGCCCCGGTTAGCGGCTCCAGTTTTACCATTTCTGTGTTGCAGTGGATCGTAAAGTCGTCTTTTTCATTCAGTACATAAGCGATACCGCCGGACATACCGGCGGCGAAGTTGCGCCCGGTCTTGCCGATGATGACGACCCGGCCGCCGGTCATGTATTCGCAACCGTGATCGCCGACGCCTTCAACTACGGTATGCACGCCGCTGTTACGCACACAAAACCGTTCACCGGCGATGCCGCGGAAATAGGCCTCGCCGGAAGTCGCCCCGTAGAGGGCGACATTGCCGATCAGGATGTTGTTCTCCGCGACAAAGGTGGAGGCGCGGGGCGGATAGACAATGATCTTGCCGCCGGACAAACCCTTGCCGATGTAATCGTTGGCGTCGCCTTCCAGTGTCATTGTGACGCCTTTGGGGACGAAGGCACCGAAGCTCATACCGGCGGAGCCGTTGAAATGTACATTGACGGTATCGTCCGGCAGGCCTTCGCCACCGTAGCGGCGGGTGATCTCGTAACCGAGGATGGTGCCGACAGTGCGGTTGGTATTTTTGATTGGGAGAATAATATCTACCTGTTTTTTTGATTCCAGGGCGTCTTTGCATAATGGCACCAGTGTGGTGACATCCAGTGATTGTTCAAGGCCGTGATCCTGTTGTCGGGTGCAATGGATGCCGACCTCCGGTCCCATGTCCGGCTGGTAGAGGATGTTGGAGAAGTCCAGGCCTTTGGCCTTCCAGTGATCAACGGCTTTTTTTGGATTCAGTTTGTCGGCTCGTCCTACCATTTCGTTAATGCTGCGGAAGCCCAGTTGTGCCATGTACTCACGGACTTCCTCGGCGATGAAGCGGAAAAAGTTTTCTACGAACTCCGGTTGGCCGGTGAATTTCTCCCGCAGGCGTTTATCTTGTGTGGCTACTCCTACCGGGCAGGTGTTGAGGTGACATACGCGCATCATGATGCAGCCGCTTACCACCAGCGGTGCGGTGGAGAAACCGTATTCCTCTGCGCCCAGTAATGCGGCGATCACCACATCGCGTCCGGTTTTTAGCTGGCCGTCGGTTTGTACTACGATGCGATCGCGTAGTTTGTTTTCTACCAATACCTGTTGTGTCTCTGCCAGCCCCAATTCCCAGGGCAGGCCTGCGTGTTTTAGTGAGCTTAGCGGGGAGGCGCCGGTGCCGCCGTCGTAACCGGAGATCAGCACGACATCGGAATGCGCCTTGGCGACTCCGGCGGCGACGGTGCCGACACCGACCTCGGCCACCAGCTTGACATGGATGCGCGCTTTCGGGTTGGAGTTCTTCAGGTCGTGGATGAGTTGTGCCAGATCTTCAATGGAGTAGATGTCGTGGTGTGGTGGCGGTGAGATCAGGCCGACCCAGGGTGTGGAGTGTCGCACCTGTGCGATCCATGGATAAACCTTGGTGCCCGGTAACTGGCCGCCCTCGCCGGGCTTGGCGCCCTGTGCCATTTTGATCTGCAAGTCATCAGCATTGACCAGATACTCACTGGTCACGCCGAAACGGCCGGAGGCCACCTGCTTGATGGCGCTACGGCGCCGATCACCGTTGGCATCGGGGGTGTAACGGTCTGCATCCTCCCCGCCTTCGCCAGTGTTGGACTTGCCGCCGATGCGGTTCATTGCGATGGCCAGTGTCTCATGCGCCTCCTTGCTGATGGAGCCGTAAGACATCGCGCCGGTTGAGAAACGGCGCATGATGTTTTCTATTGGTTCTACTTCTTCCAGTGGTATCGGGCTGCGGGTATCCAGTTGTAACAGGCCGCGCAGGGTGGCGAGGTGTTCGCTTTGTTCATCTACCAGTTGGGTGTATTCCTTGAAAATTTTGTATTGGCCGGAGCGGGTGGCGTGTTGCAGTTTGAAAACGGTTTCCGGGTTGAATAAATGGTATTCGCCATCTCGCCGCCATTGGTACTCGCCGCCCCATTCAAGGTCGGGCTGTTTGGTATGACGTCCGGGGAAGGCGTTGTGGTGGCGTTTGCTGATCTCCTGTGCGATGACATTCAGGCCGATGCCGCCTATGCGGGAGGCGGTCCAGGTGAAATATCTGTCAATGAATGATTGTTCCAGGCCTACTGCTTCAAAGATCTGCGCGCCGCGGTAGGACTGCACGGTGGAGATGCCCATCTTTGACATGGTTTTGATCAAGCCCTTGTTGATGGCCTTGATGAAGTTTTGCACTGCTTTGTCAAACTCCATCTCTGGTACGAAGCCGTGGCCGATCAGGCCGTTGATTGATTCGAAGGCGAGATAGGGATTCACGGCTTCCACGCCGTAGCCTAGTAGCACGGCGAAGTGATGTACCTCTCTGGGCTCGCCGGATTCCAGTAACAGGCCGGCGCGGGTGCGGTTGCCGTTGCGGATCAGGTGGTGATGCACGGCGGCGGTGGCGAGTAATGCCGGTATCGGGGCCAGGGTTGCATTTACATCGCGGTCGGAGAGGATGATGTAGCTGTAGCCTTCGGCGATGGCTGCGTCGGCGCGGGTGCATGCCTCGTCAATGGCTTTGCTCAGGCCGGCTTCGCCTTCTGCTACCGGGTAGAGGATCGGGATGGTCATGGTCTTGAAGCCGGGCAGGTTCATGTCGCGGATCCTTGCCAGCTCGGCGTTGCTCAGTAGCGGTGAGTTGATGCGGATGCGGCGGGCGCTGTCCGGGCCGGGTTGTAGCAGGTTGGCTTCCGGGCCGATGGTGGTGGCTACCTGTGTGACCAGTTCTTCGCGGATGCCGTCCAGTGGTGGGTTGGTTACTTGGGCGAACAGTTGTTTGAAGTAGTCGTAGAGCATGCGGGAGCGGTTTGACAACACGGCGAGGGCGGTGTCGGTGCCCATGGAGCCGATTGGTTCCAGACCGTTTGCGACCATTGGTGCGACTAGTACGCGCAGGTCTTCGTTGGTGTAGCCGAATAATTGTTGGCGTGGTAGCAAGGTGTCGGGGTCGGTGCCGTGGATGGTCTTTGGGTCGGGCAGGTTTTCAATCGGCATCAGGTGTTTGCGTAGCCATTCGGCATACGGGTGTTCATTGACGAACTGTTGTTTTAGTTCGCTGTCGTCAATGATGCGGCCCTGTTTGGTATCCACCAGGAAGATGCGGCCGGGGTGCAGACGCTCCTTGAGCTTGACCTTTTCCGGTGGCACATCCAGTACCCCGACTTCCGAGGCCATGATGACGATGTCATCGTGAGTAACATAATAGCGTGACGGGCGCAGGCCGTTTCTGTCCAGCACCGCGCCGATGACTTCGCCGTCGGTAAAGGCGATGGAGGCGGGGCCGTCCCAGGGTTCCATCAGGCAGGCGTGGTATTCGTAGAAGGCCTTGCGTTCCGGGGTCATGGTTTCGTGTCCGCTCCAGGCCTCCGGGATCATCATCATCATTGCGTGCGGGAGTGGGCGGCCGGCTATGTGCAGGAACTCTACTACATTATCAAACGTTGCTGAGTCGCTGTTGCCTTCTATGACGATGGGGAAGATCTTTGCCAGATCATCGCCGAACAATCCGGATTCACACAGGGACTGGCGTGCCAGCATCCAGTTGGCGTTGCCGCGGACGGTGTTGATTTCACCGTTGTGCGAGATGTAACGGAATGGGTGTGCCAGTTTCCAGGACGGGAAGGTGTTGGTGGAGAAACGTTGATGCACCAGTGCCATTGCTGATTCCATAGTCGGGTCGGTGATGTCCGGGAACATTGGTTCTATTTGGGTGCCGGTTAGCATGCCTTTATAGACGAAGGTGCGGGCGGACAGGGACGGGATATAAAACAATTCGCGTTCGCTCAGTTCTGAATTGTTGATGAGGTGCTCCACGCGTTTTCTGATCACATACAGTTTGCGTTCAAATGCGGCGAGGTCTGTGCAGTTGTCGCCTCGGCTTATGAATAGTTGTTTGAAGATCGGTTCGCCTGCCAGTGCTGTGGGGCCTAGCAGGGAGTCATCGGTGGGTACATCGCGCCAGCCCAGTAACTGCTGGCCTTCTTCGGTGATGATGCGGCTGAAGATGTCTTGGCACTGCGCCGCCTCGGCCGGGTCGCGGGGCAAGAAGATCAGACCGGCGCCGTAGTGATCTTCGTCGTCGGGCAAGGTGATGTCGGCGGCGGGGCAGACCTTGCGAAAAAACCGATCCGGTTTTTGTAGCAGGATGCCGACGCCGTCACCGGTATTTTCCTCGCAACCGCAGGCACCGCGGTGCAACAGGTTTTTCAGGATGGTCAGGGCGTTCTCAACGATCCGGTGCGAGCGGCGGCCTTGCATATCAACCACAAAGCCCACGCCGCAGGCGTCATGCTCGGTAGCAGGGTCGTAAAGTCCCCGGGCAGGTAGGGCCTGCCGGCTGTTTGTTTTCATTTTTGTCATACGATTCTCCGTCTTGGCAGACCGACTCCCAATCCCGGCCGGTCATACTTCCAGCAGTCACGAAGGTGCTTGTGTGAGGGGTACTTTCAGACTCCCTGACCCTGTCTGGCAAGTTCGGGGCGCTATTATAATGCAGTGCAAACAGGATGTCACCCAAAACGGGCAAATCGGACATTCACCGATTTTTGCCGAAGTTGGGGGATTTTGGGGGTGAATTTCAGCTATGTTCCTGAGCCAAGCCACAATGTCCCCCCACCTGAGCCACTACGGGCTCACGCCCTTGTGCCTCTGGCTCCCCCTCAAGGGGGGAGCTATTCGTGCTGGTGTTATTGC
>JBPCXW010000116.1:0-8533 GCA_051008185.1 Gammaproteobacteria bacterium | reverse complement strand
CTGGATAGTACCAAGCGCAGGTTGGCCTTTATCGGACTGATCTGTGTCATCACGGCGTTGATCTTTTCGCTCAAGCCCCCGGCGGAATATCTGCCGGAAGGGGAAGAGCAAAAAGTATTCACGATGTTATTCCCGCCGCCCGGTTACAACTTGCCGGAGATGCACACCGTTTACCGCAAGCTGGAGGCCGAGTTCCTGCCTTATATCGGTCAGGACCCGGCGCTGTATGCCAGAGGCGAGAGTGAGATGCCGGGGTTGAACTTTGTGATGGGCTATTCGGGTGCCGACCGGAGCATGATCCTGCCGGAGGCGACCAGCCCCGCTCAGGTGGATGATCTGGTGCGGATCGTTTCTGAAAAGATCAGTGACTTGCCGGGGATTCGCGCCTTTGCCTCCCGTGGTTCTATCTTCTCCAGTAATTTCGGTGGCACGCGTAGCATTAACCTGGAGATCGCCGGTACCGATCTGGTTACCTTGTTTGGTACCGCCAACCGCGCCTTCGCGATGGCGCAACAGGTGTTTGATAATCCGCAAATACGGCCCACGCCTTCGTCGCTGTCTCTGGGCCAGCCGATGATAGAGGTGCACCCGGACTGGGAGCGCGCCAGTGAGTTGGGCATAGAGGCGGATGAGTTGGGCTATGCGGTGTGGGCCTATTCAGACGGGGCCTTTCTGGATGAGTTCTTTCTCGGTGATGACAAGATAGATATGTATGTCTATTCCACTCAGGGCACCATTCAGCAGCCGGGCGATGTGGATAACATTATGTTGTATTCCCCGCTTGGCGGCATCGTTCCGCTGAGTGCCATTGCCGATGTCAGGGAGTCGGTGAATACGGAAACGATTCGGCGTGTTGATGGCGCGCGCACGATCACCCTGGGCATTGTGCCGCCGAAAAACATTCCTCTGGAAGTGGGGGTGCAGATGGTGCAGACGCAGATCATGGATAAACTGATGGCGGAACAGGAAATCGCGGCGGCGATCAACATGAGTATCACCGGTGCCAATGAGCGGTTGATTGCAACCCGCAACTCCTTGTCGGCGAACTTTCTGGTTGCGGTGTTGATCTCCTATCTGTTGTTGGTGGCGAGTTTTTCTCACTGGGGTTATCCGTTTTTGATCATGACCTCGGTGCCGGTGGGCATCGCCGGTGGCATCTTTGGTCTGTGGCTGTTGAATTTTTTCGGCGGTTTTCTGTCCCTGCTGGGCTTCAATGATATTCACCAGCCGTTTGATGTGATTACGATGTTGGGTTTTCTGATATTGATCGGCACGGTGGTGAATAACCCGATATTGATCGTTGATCGGGCGGTGAAGAATATCAGGCGGCAAGGTATGCAGGTGAAAGAGGCGGTGCTGGAGAGTACCCGTACCCGTTTGCGGCCGGTTATGATCTCCAGTATTACCACTATCTTTGGTTTGTCGCCTCTGGTGTTTTATCCCGGTGCCGGTACCGAGCTTTATCGGGGGCTGGGGGCGATCGTGTTATTCGGTTTGCTGTTTTCTACTCTGGTGACACTGACCTTCATGCCCTGCCTGTTATCGCTGGTGCTGGAGTTCACCGGCCGCAAATCACAATCGGCCCCGATCCATGTCATCCCCGAAAAGAGTGTCTGAGTCGGTTGACGCGGGTCTGCGTCTGCCGCCGCTGGCCGTTTATATCCATCTTCCCTGGTGTGTTCGCAAGTGTCCTTATTGTGACTTTAATTCGCATGAACAGCGGGTGGAGGCGGGGCAGCAGCAACATTATGTAGATGCCTTGTTGCGGGATCTGGATTACAGTGCCGCGCAGATTGCGGGGCGGGAGATCGTCTCGGTCTTTTTTGGCGGCGGTACGCCGAGTTTGTTTTCCGCCGCGGCTATTGAGCGCATTCTTGCTGGTCTGTGGCGGACTGTGACGCCGGTGGCCGATGTGGAGATCAGTCTGGAGGCCAATCCCGGTGCCGTTGATGCCGGGCGTTTTCGCGGTTACCGACAGGCCGGGGTCAATCGCCTGTCGTTGGGGGTGCAGAGTTTTCAGGACAGTAGCTTGCAGCGTATCGGCCGAATCCATGATGGCGAACAGGCCCTGCAGGCGGTGGCCATCGCCCGCGACAGTGGTTTTGATAATATCAATATCGATCTGATGTATGGCCTGCCGCAACAAGATGTCAGCGAGGCCCTGGCTGATCTGGACACGGCCATTCGCTTGCAGCCGCAGCATCTTTCCTGGTATCAACTGACCATTGAGCCGAACACCGTGTTTTATTCCCGCCCGCCGCCGTTGCCGGATCAGGATCAACTGTGGCTGATGCAGCAACAGGGGATTGAATTGCTGGCGCGACACGACTTCCGACAATACGAGGTCTCGGCCTTCAGCCGGGACGGGTATGCCTGTCGTCATAACAGTAACTACTGGCAGTTCGGTGATTATCTCGGGCTGGGGGCCGGTGCTCATAGCAAGCTAACCGCGACGGACGGACGGATCACACGTATAGAACGACACCGGATGCCGCACAGTTATATGCGCGATGCGGGCAGTGTTGCGGCTATCAGCCGTGACTATACTTTGCCGCTGGCCGAGCGCGGGTTTGAGTTCATGCTGAACGCCTTGCGCCTGAAACAGGGGGTGGCACTGGAACTGTTTGTCCGCCGTACCGGCCTGCCGCTGGACAGTATTATGGAGCCGTTGCAACGGGCCAGACGCGCCGGTCTGTTGTTGCTGGAGGACGGGGTTGTCCGGGCCTCCGGCAAGGGTTATCGCTATCTGAACGACTTGCAGATCTGTTTTATGCCCGAACCCGCCTGAACGATGACTGATCTGAGCCAAATCATTCAGGGACGGCGCACCATTCATCAGTTTGTTGAGGACAAGCCGGTGGCCGATGAGTTGATCAACGCGGCGCTGGATCACGCCGTCTGCGCGCCCAATCATTACCATACCCGCCCCTGGCATTTTTATCTGCTGAAGCGCGAGACCGTCAAGCAAGTGTGCGAGTTGAATGCGGCACTGCTCGTTGAACAACAGGGCAAGCAGAGTGCGGCGGTAAAATTACGCCGTTGGCTGCAAGTCCCCGGCTGGTTGTTGCTGACCTGTGATATCAACGAAGACCCGGTACGCATGGACGAGGATTACGCCGCCTGCTGTTGCGCCGCGCAGAACATGATGTTGTATCTGTGGCAGCAGGGCGTCGGAGTGAAATGGACTACCGGCGAGGTGACACGGGCACAACGGTTTTTCCAACTGATGCAGATAGACCCGGCACGGGAAAAAGTAGTTGGCCTGTTCTGGTACGGCTATCCGGCGGAGGTGCCGTCGGGGCAGCGTCAGCCCGGGGCAGAGTGGTTGCAACACCGCTGATTCTTTTGAACCGGAGGGGCGATTATTCGTTATAATCCGGCGTTCACTTATCATCAATCAGCATTCTGGAGAGATAAAATGACAATAAAAATTGGAGACAAAGCCCCCGACGGGAAATTCACGGTAATGAACGCCGACGGCCCCGGCTCACTAAGCACGGCTGACTTATTCGGCGGCAAGAAGGTTGTGATCTTCTCGGTGCCCGGTGCATTCACCCCCACCTGTTCCAAAGAACATCTGCCCGGTTTTGTTGAGCAGGCCACGGCCATCAAGGGCAAAGGTGTGGATACCATCGCCTGCATGGCGGTCAATGATACGTTTGTGATGGATGCCTGGGGCAAGGGCGCCGGTGCCGCTGACAAGGTATTGATGCTGGCCGATGGCAACGCTGAATACACCAACGCACTGGGTTTGGAATTGGACGCCAGTGGTTTCGGTATGGGGACCCGCGGTCAGCGCTTTGCGATGGTGGTTGAGGACGGCACTGTCACGCAACTGCATATAGAAGCACCGATGGAGTTCAAGGTCAGCTCTGCTGAGGCCGTTCTGCAGAACTTGTAAAACCGGACAAGCAGTTTGGCTGGGGGCGAGGGAGTCGAACCCCCACGTACAGAGTCAGAGTCTGCTGTCCTACCATTAGACGAGCCCCCATTGAGCCCATAGTGTAGCCCGGCATTGATCCCCCCACCAAAGCAGGCTTCGCCTCCTTTGGCTCCCCCTCAAGGGGGGAGCAATAACCCCAGCACGAATAGCTCCCCCCTTGAGGGGGTGACTTCCGCATCTGTCAATGCCGGGTTGCCGCCTGTAACACCAGCACGAATAGCTCCCCCCTTGAGGGGGAGCCGGTGGCACGAGGGCGTAGCCCGTAGTGGCTCCGGTGGGGGGTATTGCTGGGTTTGTCTCACATGTACCGGGTCAGCACATGGGCCAATTAGCGCTTGCTGTATTGAGGCCGTTTTCTGGCCTTGTGCAGACCGATCTTTTTCCGTTCAACCTCTCTGGCATCGCGGGTGACAAACCCGGCCTGGCGTAACGGTTTGCGCAAGCTTGCATCATGTTTGATCAGGGCACGGGTAATGCCGTGGCGGATGGCACCGGCCTGACCGGAGATACCGCCGCCACTAACGGTGATGTTGAAATCAAAGTTGTTCATCATCTCCAGCGTCTCCAGCGGTTGTCGCACGATCATGCGGCCGGTCTCGCGCCCGAAATACTGTTCCAGCGTACGGCTGTTGATGGTGATGTTGCCCTTGCCGGGCTTCATGAACACCCGTGCGCTGGCGCTTTTTCTGCGCCCGGTGCTGTAACAGATTTGTCCGGCCATGCTGTTATATCTCCAGAGGTTGTGGTTGTTGGGCACTATGTTGATGCTCGGCATCGGCATAGACCTTCAGTTTGCGAAACATATCCCGACCCAGCGGCCCCTTCGGCAACATACCCTTGACCGCCTGCTCAATAATCCGCTCCGGCCGGGTCTGTTGCAGGGCTTCAAAGCGGGTCGTCTTCAGCCCGCCGGGGTAGCCGGAATGGCGGTGATACAGCTTGCCCATCGCCTTGTTGCCGGTGACCCGCACCGCCTTGGCGTTGATGACGATGATGTAATCGCCGGTATCCATATGCGGCGTGTATTCGGGCTTGTGCTTGCCACGCAGGCGACGGGCTATCTCGGTAGCCAGTCGCCCCAGAATTTTCCCTTTGGCATCAACAACATACCATTTGCGGTCAATGTCTTTGGGGGTTGCCGTGTAGGTCTTCATTATGTGTCCTGTGTACTTCGTGCCAGAAAAAGAGGGCAATACTACGGATATGGCCCGCCGCTGTCAATAAAACTGGACTCGGCAGTGCATTTTATCAACAATCGGTGTATGCAAAAGCGTCGCTACAACGGCCTGGATCGGGCCATTCTGGGGTTTGATCGGGTACTGTCCGGACTGCTGCCGGAGCAGACCGGCACTGGTCGCCGTGTGCCTGCCGCTACCGGGCAGGGGCAGGCCCCGCCGACGGCCCTGAACGCAGAGGAGCAACGCCATGCGGCCGGGCTGATGCGGGTCAATCATGCCGGTGAGGTGGCGGCCCAGGGCTTGTATCACGGTCAGGCCTGGGTGGCGCGACGCGAGGCCGTCAGGGACAGTATGTTGCAGGCGGCGAGGGAGGAGGGCGATCATCTGCACTGGTGCGCCCGGCGTCTGCAGGGGCTGGACAGCCGTACCAGTTATCTTGACCCGCTCTGGTATCTGGGGTCATTTGGCCTCGGCTCCGTGGCCGGTCTGTTGGGTGATCGCTGGAGCCTCGGTTTTATCGTGGAGACGGAACAGCAGGTGGAGGCGCATCTGGACAAGCATCTGGATTTGCTGCCGGAGAACGATGTAGAGAGCCGGGCGATCCTGCAACAGATCAAACAGGACGAGGCGCAACATGCGGCGACGGCGATGCAAGCGGGCGGGCGGGAGTTGCCCGATGTGATCAAGCAGGGCATGCGGCTGTGTGCCGGGATTATGACTCGTACTGCTTATTATCTTTGAAGTTAGATGCTATTCAATTTCACCAGACTGCATATTTTTTTACTGACCCTGTTCATCGGGCTGGGCGCGGTCGCGGCCTTGCCGCAATCGGCGGACAACCGGGCCTTACCCAGTCTGGCACCGATGCTGGAGAGTGTGACACCGGCCGTGGTTAATATCGCCACGGAAGGACGTGTCCGCTTGCAACAATATCCGCTGTTTGCCGATCCGTTCTTTCACCGGTTTTTTGACATCCCCGAGCGGCCGCTGGAGCGCAAGACGCAAAGTCTGGGCTCCGGTGTGATCGTGGATGCCGAGCGGGGTCTGGTGCTGACCAACAGTCATGTCATTGCCGATGCGGTTGCAATCACCGTCACCTTGCGCGATGGCAGACAGGTGCAGGCGGAAAAGATCGGTAGCGATCCGGATACGGATGTGGCCTTGATCAAGATACCGGCCGAGGATCTGGTCGCGATTGAGATCGCTGATTCCGATCAACTACGCGTCGGCGATTTTGTCGTGGCGATAGGCAACCCGTTCGGTCTGGGCCAGACCGTGACCTCCGGTATCGTCAGTGCCCTGGGCCGTAGCGGTTTGGGTATAGAAGACTATGAAGACTTTATCCAGACCGATGCCTCAATCAACCCGGGCAATTCAGGCGGCGCGCTGGTCAATCTCAAGGGGGAGCTGGTCGGGATCAACACCGCCATCTTCTCGCGTAGTGGCGGCAACATCGGTATCGGTTTCGCCATCCCGATCAACCTCGCCTTGCAGATAAGCGAGCAGTTATTGCAAACCGGCACGGTCAGTCGCGGTTTTGTCGGCGTGCAGGTGCAGGATCTGGACCCGGATCTGGCCGAGGCCTTCGGCATAGGTAACAACACCGGGGCCGCCATCACCAATGTGCTGGCGGATTCCCCGGCGGCGCAGGCCGGTTTGCAGCCGGGTGACATCATCACCGCGATCAATGACAAGCCGGTGCAACAGGCCGCGGATGTGCGTAACCATATCGGCCTGTTGCCGGTTGGCGAGGAGGTTGAATTTGCCGTGTTGCGTGACGGCAAGAAGCGCAAGTTACGAACCCGTGTCGTCGCCCATACGGAGTTCACCGCCGCCTCACCGGAGGCGGTGAACCCGAGGCTCAAGGGGCTGACGCTGGGTGAAATAAATGAATCCCATCCTTTTTACGGCAAGGTGTCCGGGGTGATGGTGGTGGATCTGGAAGTGAACAGTGCGGCCTGGAATGGGGGCTTGCGACCGGGCGATGTGATCACCTCGGTCAATCGCGAGGCGGTGACGGACATGCAGGATTTTCTGCGGCAGGTGGATAACAGGCAGGGTGCCTTGTTGTTGCTGGTGTTGCGCGGTAACGCCGCCGCTTTTATGGTGATCAAATAACGGCAACATCGCCGCTGTCAGCGGCGGGTGACGACGGGCAAGTCACATTGCCGGATCAATTTGGAAATAAGTGTCACCAGTTTTTTGCGCGGGTAGGAATTGCGATGGGCCAGCACGATATCGCGTTTCGGGACCGGCCTGATAAAAGGACGGTATTGCACCAGCCCGGAAAAATTGTCATAACTGTTCACCGCAGTGGAAGGAATGACGGTGACACCGGAACCCGCCGCCACCATTTGCCTGATGGTGTCAATGGAACTGCCTTCCAGTGTCTTCTGTATGGTGCTTTTGGAAAAAGTATCACTCTTGCAGGCGGGGCAGGCGTCCATGACCTGATCACGAAAACAGTTACCGCTCTTGAGCAATAGCAAGGTATCGTTGATCAGATCTGCGGCGCGGATACTTTTTTTCGCAGTCAGCGGATGGCCCTGCGGCAACACCACGACAAACGGTTCGCTATACAAAAACCGCGTATCAATGCCAGCCTGTTTGAAAGGCTCCGACAGGATCACCAGATCAAGCTCCCCCGCGGTTAGTTTCTCAGCCAGATTGATCGTGAAATCCTCATCAATCAACAGCGTCAGTTCGGGTGCCTGTTCATTTAGCAGACTGATAAAACCGGGCAACAAAAACGGCCCGATGGTATAGATGACACCAAGCCTCAACGCCCCATGCAACTCGTCCTTACCTTCTTCGGCAATCAGCTTCACGGTATTGGCCTGCTCCAACACCGCAATGGCCTGCTCAATAATCCGCTCCCCAATAGGCGTGACCTTGACCTCATGCTGATGACGCTCAAAGATGGTCACCCCCAATTCCTCCTCAAGCTTCTTGATGGCCACACTCAGCGTAGGCTGGCTAACAAAACAGGTAGCAGCCGCATTAGCAAAATGCCGGGTACGGGAGACCGCAACAATGTAACGTAGCTCGGTTAGTGTCATAGTTATTTTCTATCCAATATGCTTTGTTTGATTATGACCGGGGCAGATAGTTCTGTCAATGGCGTGTCCTGACTCATTAAAAGGCTTATCCCATTACACCAGCAAACTTAAGGGCACAGCATACAGGCGGTCTCCAAACGGCAGGATGCTGTCGCCATCATAAAACAGCGCACCTGCCGCAAACTGTTTGCCGGCGGCATTTTGCATTTTTTTCAGGCCATGGAAGTCTTTAGTTGACAAAGTGGCAGAGGCTTTTATTTCAACACCTGCCAAGCAGCGACCTTGTTGCATAACGATATCAACTTCTGCTTTATCCCTATCGCGGAAATGATAAAAACGAATTGCATTTTCAT
>JBPCXW010000115.1:0-5477 GCA_051008185.1 Gammaproteobacteria bacterium | reverse complement strand
ACACCAGGAGGAACCCCCACCCGGGGAAGGAACACCGGCACGAACAGCTCCCCCTTTGGGGGGGATCCGGGGGCAAAAGGGCGTAGCCCTTGGTGGTTCCGGTGGGGGGACATTGCCGTTTTTGTCTCATACGTTAATGAGCCACCACACAATAGAAAACCGAACCGGCTGATGATACAAAGTATGACTGAAGCAGTGAAAATAATACCGTTATCCGGCATACCGCTGGTGCAACCGGGGGATCGGCTGGTTGATTTGCTGGCACCTGCTGTCACGGCGGTTGCGGCGGCGGATGGCGATATTCTGGTGGTCGCGCAAAAGATCGTTTCCAAGGCGGAAGACCGTTATGTCAATCTGTCAGACATCGTGCCGACGGCGAGGGCCGAGGCGTTGGCGCAGACCTGTGGCAAGGATGCGCGACTGGTAGAGTTGATCCTGCGCCAGTCCGGGCAGGTGATCAGGTGTGCGAAAGATGTCATCATCGTCAGGCACAAGCTGGGGTTTGTGCATGCCAACGCCGGTATCGATCATTCCAATATCCGGCAAGGTGCCGACGGTGAACAGGTGTTGTTGTTACCTGAACAACCGGATCGCAGTGCAGCCGAATTGCGGGCCGGACTGGCAGAGCAGCTCGGTCTGCGGCTGGCCGTGATCATCAATGACAGTGCCGGGCGCGCCTGGCGTCTGGGGATCAGTGGCTTCGCGATAGGTGCCGCCGGTATCACCTGCCTGCTGGACAAGACCGGGCAACGGGATCTGCTGGGCAATGAGTTGTTCAAGACCGAGATAGCACTGGCCGACGAGATAGCCGCCGCCGCCTCTCTGCTAATGGGGCAGACCGACGAGGGCATTCCGGCGGTGCTCATCAAGGGACTGCCCGTCGCTTCCGACTCCGACCAGACGGCGGCAGACCTGATACGGGCGGAGCAGGACGATCTGTTCCTGTAAGCCGATGACGACTGACAAGCTGATCCTGTGTTTATGCGGCGGTGTGGGCGGGGCCAAGCTGGCCCGCGGGTTGAGTCAGCTCCTGCCCCCGGAGGAACTGCTGATCGCGGTGAATACGGGGGATGACTTTGAGCATCTGGGGCTACATATCTCGCCTGATCTTGACAGTGTCATGTATGCGCTGGCCGGTTTGAACGATGCGGAACGCGGTTGGGGTTTGGCACAGGAAAGCTGGCAGTTCATGCAGATGCTGGCCGCTTACGGTGCCCCTGTCTGGTTCAATCTGGGGGACAAGGATCTGGCCACACATATACAACGCACCGAGGGGTTGCGGCAGGGCTTGTCGCTGGATGCGATTACGCTGAGCTTGTGCCGTAGTCTGGGGGTGCAACACCGGGTTGTGCCGATGAGTAACGATCCCGTGCAAACCCGCGTGAATATCGGTGAGACGCAACTGCCGTTTCAGGATTATTTCGTTCGCTTGCGGTGTGAGCCGCCGGTGCAATCTGTGGAGTTCGCCGGTGCCGGGCAGGCGACATTGCAGCCAGACTTCGGGCAGGCGTTGCACGATGCGGCGGCGATCATTATCTGTCCATCCAATCCCTTCCTCAGTATTGCCCCGATCCTTGCCGTGGCCGATGTGAAGACAACATTGCAAAACAGGACGCAGCCCGTGTTTGCCGTTTCTCCTCTTATTCAGGGCCGGGCCGTGAAAGGACCGGCGGCGAAGCTGATGCGGGAGTTGGGTCTGCCGGTTGATAATACCGGCATCGCCGGATATTACCGGGGGCTTATTGATTATCTGATCATTGATGAGGCAGACAAGGCCGATCAGGACGGGATCAGCCAAACTGGCATTACACCCATGAGTATGCCCACCCTGATGCGGGATGAGGCCGACCGGGTCAGGCTGGCCGAGCGTATCATGCAACAGGTGAGGGCGACGCAGCCCAATCAATCATAGGCCTTTTCCCAAGCCCGCTGGTTGCGTCTGGCATCCTGAATGAACGGCGATAGCCGGATCAGTTGTAGCACCAGCCGGTTCAGCCAAGAACCGGGGAAGCGCAATGGCCTCAGGATGTCCAGAAACAGTACCACCCGCAGGCCATCGGTATTGTTTTCAACCCGGTGTTGGTAGGTATCGTCAAACACGATACATTTACCTTCACTCCAACTACTTTTCTCCCCCCCGACCTCTATCCAGCAATCCGCCGCCGGTTGCGGCACGATCAAGGCGAGGTGGCCGCGCAACAAACCCTTGTACGGGCCCCGGTGTAGCGGGATATGTTTACCGGCTGACAATACCGAAAAAAAGGCGGTGAACATGCCCGGTATCTTTTCAACCATGGCGGTGGTCTGCGGGCACAGCTTGCAGTTGTTTTCCATCTTGTAACCATAGCCATACAGAAAAAATGATTTCCATTTGTCATCTTTGGTCAGGTTGGTTTGATCTGTTGAGATGTCCTGAAAGTTCGGGATCTTCTCGGGTTGTGTCAGGAGTACATCCAGTTCTTTTCTGATAGTGGCGGCGTTTTCTTCCAGATACGCCACCCAAGAGAAATCCCCGGCAGATAAAAACGGCGTATCCGGCACAGTGGAGAAACGAATCAGCAGTGCCTCAATCCGTTTGATGATCCACAGTCCGACCGCCACGCTCAATCGGTGTTTTTTCTTGTCAGGCCGGTTTGTTTGTGTTGGGCTATTCATCTGGTTGTTATCTCAATACCCCTTTTCGCAGCAGACGGTAGAACACCCGCCAGCCGAACAACAAGGGGTATTTTCTCGCTCTCGGTGTCACCTCAATCAACTCACCGGTATGGCGATGTATTTTCCATGCGGCATAATCCACACAGTCATAGAATGTAAACACCGCCTTGCTCAAACGCAAGACGGATAAACATTTACCGGATAAACGCCGCCAGCGCCAGTGCCGCCGTAGCCGTTTGGTCAGCGCGGCCGATGCCGTCACCTGCAAGCCGCCGTCGGCCCCGGTATAACGGTCTTGCAGTAGCGGCAGGCTGTGGTGGAGTACGGTCTGATAATAATCCTGATCGCGCTCTACCAGCAGTCCGGCCCGCTGGCTGTGTTCGGGGCGTAACTCGGTGGCGTAGGACAGGGACAGGCCGCTTATCCAGGGTTGCAAGGCTGACAGCCGCTGGCCGGGTTGAAAGACGCAGGCATTGTTCAACAAGTTCAGCACGCTACCGAGCAGGGCATCAACAACGCTGAGACGGCTTGCATCGTCAGCGGCAAATAGCAGTCTGGCGGGCTGGCAGAACCGGCCCCACAGATAAGAATGAAAGCCGTCGTTGCAGCCGTCGCTGAATTGCGCCAGCGAGATCACGGCGTACTTGCAACGGACCGACATACCGTCATGATCAATTTGCAAATAAAACACATTGGGCGGCAGCAGTTTGTTCAGGTAATTGAGCAGGGCGTTGCCGGGCAGGCCCCGGTAATCATCAACCAGCACATACAGATCCACTATTACATCAGAGAGATCGGTTTCCCGCAGGGTTGAGCCGTACATCAGGATGGCCTTCACCCGGCCCTGATAGCGCGTTTGTAATGTCGCCGCCAGTTGTTGCGCGGGCGGCGGCACCGCTTGTGTGATGATGCCGGTCAGGTAATCACGCAACGGTTGTGCCGGGATGCTCTGTTGCTTCACATTCATAAGCGGGCCAGGGTAAATTCACCGCTGGAAATCTGTAAGCCCGAGTCGGTGGAGTAGAGTTCGCCGTCAATGATGAAGTCGCCGTTGAAATCCAGTTCAATCATGCGCGCGGAAAGACTCATATAACTGGCCGGATCAAGTCGTTCGCCCCTGCCGAACATGACCGGCAGCAGTGATCGGAGCAGGGCCTGCGGCTTTTCCCTGACGCTGGTCAGTTTGAGCGGTGACTGCCCGTCGCCCCAGTAAGGGCGGCAGCCCAGTAGCAGTCTTTGCAGGGTTGATACCAGTGTCAGGGCGGCGGGGCCGGTGAACCGGGTCTCGCCTTCCACCCGGATGCTTGACTCGGTGGCGGGCACACGGGTCTTGCCTAATAACCAGGCCAGCAGGAAACGCGCATAGACCAGCCCCGGCAAGGTCTCGCCCGTTACGCCCGTGGCGGCGAGTTTCGTCTGATAGTATCTGACACCGGCGGCGATCAGGCCGTTGCCTAAAAACATACCGCACAATGTTTGTCCCCGGTGATGCACCTTGAGATAGTATCTGGTGATGCTGCGGGACTCAATGTCTCCGGCCCCGGCCAGCAGTCTCCGCAAGACCTGACAGGGTTTGCCCCTGATGCCGAAATCAGCGGCGGTCATGTTGGTGGTGCCGCCGGCCACCAGGGCCAGCAATGGCGGGTGGTCATGATCGCCGTTGCCGAACAGCAGGGTCAGCACGGCATGGAAGGTGCCGTCACCGCCGACGACGATCAGCAGACGTTTATTCCACACATCATGTTCCCGGAAACACGCGGCCAGTTGTTGCGGGCCGTCGGCTTCGGCATACGTCACCTGCGGCGTCGAGG
This sequence comes from Gammaproteobacteria bacterium, assembly GCA_051008185.1. Lineage (GTDB taxonomy): Bacteria > Pseudomonadota > Gammaproteobacteria > Eutrophobiales > Eutrophobiaceae > CAXMWX01. Next base: position 1,011 of record JBPCXW010000115.1, on the reverse strand, counting down.
CCATCAACTTTCGTATCTGCGGCAACTGTTTTTTGACCCGGCCGCTTGCCGGGTTGCAGACGATCAAGGTATCCGTCAACACGAGTCTTGATGCGGCGGGGGTGACGGGCGTTGCAGGAACAGTCGGGTGGCCCAATCCGTTTTTGCCGTTGTCGGTTGCAGATGGGCAAGCCACGATTCAATCGGCTGCCCCTTGCCGGTGTCATACAGTGCCAGCCCCAGACGCCACAGCAGTATCAGCGTGGAGACAGAATGCCAGATGACAACGGCATACAATCCCTGCAACGGCTGGCCCAGAATAGTGCAGCAAGTCAGTAGCACCATATTGGGGTTGCGTCTGGCGGTGATCAAACGGTTGAGTGAATCAAATCGCCGCCAGATGAAAATAGAGATGGGGGTGTATAACTCAAACGCGCCTTCTATCATGCGCCCGCCGGTATAGGCGATGAACATACAAAACATCAGTGGCACAAAGGTGTCCGCTAACAGGCCCTGATTGAACAAGCCTATGCCCCAGGCAAAATACCAGCCGGGCGGGTGCAGGATGTCCATACCGTGATCCAGCGCATGACCGGTTACGGATGAACTGACGGTGACCCGTGCCAGTTTGCCATCCACGGTGTCCAGAAAGGTCATCACCCAGGCCAGCAACAGGCCGCACAAAAACCAGCCGTGCCAGAACAGCACACCGGCCGCAAGCATTAGCAACAGACCAAGCAGTGTCACCTGATTCGGCGTAACACCCCATGCGGCACACAGGCGGGTGACGATGGCCGCCGGTTTGGGCCAGATAAACCGGGTAACGAAATCGGTCACGCCTTTATAGGCACTGCCGAATAAAAAATCTTCCAGTTGCAGTTTTTTGTCCGCGGTAATCTTGTGAACATCCACCGGTTCATATTTACGCAAGCCTTCATCAAAAGGCTTGACCATATCGTTGTTCTGCAACAGTTGGTAACCCTCGCTTGTGATGCCGTCCCTGAATTGCGCGACAAGCCGCGCCCGTTCCGG
>JBPCXW010000114.1:0-6277 GCA_051008185.1 Gammaproteobacteria bacterium | reverse complement strand
GGAGCCAAAGCAGGCGAAGCCTGCTTTGGTGGGGGGACATTGCTGAGTTTGTCTCATAAATACTGATCCGCTACATATTATTGCAGCATCGGTATAATGTTGCTTTCAGTCACCCCGTTCAGCAGGATACTGCATGTCACCAAACAAAGAAAACAGCTTGACCATAGGTATTGCCGGTAGCGGCATCATGGGGCGAGGCATTGCACAGTTGTTCCTGCAAGCCGGGCATCACATCAAACTGTATGACACCGATAAGGCCGCCGGACGGGCCGCCGGGGAGTTTGTCTTCCGCATGCTACAACGGCTGACGGAAAAGGGGAAACTGGACAAGGCGGACCTTGAGCAATGCAAAAGCAGATTGAGTTTCTGCAAGCGACCGGATGATCTGCATGATTGCAATATTGTTATTGAAGCGGTGACAGAGAACCTCAAGATCAAGCAAGAACTGTTTGCCCGGCTCGAAGACATCGTGGCAGCCGACACCATCCTGGCCACCAATACCTCCTCACTGCTGATCTCGGAGATCGCCTCGGCCTGCAAGCAACCGCAACGAGTGTGCGGCCTGCACTTTTTCAATCCGGTGCCCTTGATGAAGGTAGTAGAGGTGATAGCGGGCGGCAAGACCGCAGACAACTGTGTCACCACCCTGGCAGAGCTGGTCGGGGCTACCGGACACCGTGCCGTGATCGCCGCGGATCAACCGGGGTTTCTGATCAACCATGCAGGCCGGGCCTATTACACCGAGGCACTGAAGATCCTTGAGGAAGGCATTGCCGATGTCGTTGATATCGATCAGGTGATGCGCGAGGGCATGGGTTTTCGTATGGGGCCGCTGGAACTGATGGATCTGACCGGCCTGGATGTCTCCGCCAGAGTAATGCAATCCATCTATGATCAGTTTATGCAGGATGCCTGGTACCGGCCCTCGTCGCTACTTGCCCCCAGACTGGCTGCCGGCCTGTATGGTCGCAAGACGGGAGAAGGCTTTTATCGCTATGCGGACGATCAACAACTGATGCCACCGCAGGGCCGTGTCCCGAAGGGAAAGTTGCGGGATGTCTGGTGCAGCGAGCAGGTCACACCGGCTTTATTACAAGTGCTGAAAAACAACGGGGCCAATATTGTCACCGCAGCAGATGGCGAGCACACCATTAACTTCCTGCAATTCTGGGGCGAGGATGTCAGCAGTGCCGCCGCCACGGCCGGTCTTGACCCAAGCAGATGCGTGGCGGTTGATCCCCTGCCGGATATAGGCAACAGACGCACCCTGATGTTATCGCCGGTCACCCGTGCGGATTGCAGGGACAGTGCCCACGCCTTGCTGGCGGCTGACGCGGTACCCGTCACGGTGATTAACGACAGCCCGGGGTTTATCAGCCAGCGCATACTGGCGATGATAGTCAACGTGGCCGCCAATATCGCGCAGCGGCGTATCGCCACGGTAGCCGATCTGGAAGATGCGGTAAAACTCGGCCTGGGGTATCCGTACGGCCCTCTGGCCTGGGGGGATAAGATCGGTGCGGCCCGAATCAACAACATCCTGAACACCATGCACAAACTGACTCAGGATTCCCGTTATCGCTCCTGCATCTGGTTACGCCGCCGCGCTGAGTTGGCACTGCCGTTACTGACAGAAGAGGCGGCAAGGAGTTGAGTATGGCAGGCGTTGTCAGAACTCGTTTTGCTCCCAGCCCTACCGGTGATTTGCATATAGGTGGTGTGCGCACGGCGCTGTTTTCGTGGCTGTATGCCAAGCACTGCGGTGGTGAATTCCTGTTGCGGGTGGAGGATACGGATCAGCAACGTTCAAGTGAGTCTGCGATAGAAGGTATCCTGCAAGGCTTGCACTGGCTGGGGCTGGAGCCGGATCAGTCGGCGGTGTTTCAGTCACAGAATTTGCCTCGGCATCAAGCGGCGATCCGGCAGTTGCTGGAGCAAGACAAGGCATACCGTTGTTATTGTTCAAAGGCCGAGCTGGATGAGATGCGCGAGCAGGCCCGCGCCAGGGGTGACAAGCCGCGCTATGACGGTCGTTGCCGGAACAGGACCGATGCGCCAGCCGGTATTGATCCGGTTATCCGCTTCAAGACACCGCTTGGCGGCGAGGTGCTTATAGACGATCTGATTCAGGGACAGGTGGTCTATCAAAATCAGGAACTGGATGATCTGATTATCGCCCGCTCCGATGACACGCCGACCTATAATCTCACCGTGGTGGTGGATGATCGGGATATGGGGATCAGCCATGTGATCCGCGGCGATGATCATCTCAATAACACCCCGCGCCAGATACACATCTTTCATGCGCTGGACAGCACCCCGCCACACTATGCCCATCTGCCGCTGATCCTCGGTGCAGACGGCAAGAAACTGTCAAAACGCGATGGCACGGCGGGCATACTGGCCTACCGCGAACAAGGTTTTCTGCCCCGTGCGGTGTTGAATTATCTGTTGCGGCTGGGTTGGTCGCACGGCGATCAGGAATTGTTTTCTCTTGAGGAAATGATTGAACTGTTTGATATCAGCGATGTGAACAAGTCCGCGGCGGCACTCAACCCGGACAAACTGGATTGGGTGAACCAGCATTACATGCAGACAACGCCGGTGGCAGACCTGCTGCAACCGGTGCTGGAACATTTCCGGCAGGCGGGCATTGACCCGGACGCCGGCCCTCCCCTGCACGATTTGCTGACGGTGCAAAAGGAACGGGTAAAGAACCTGGCCGAACTGACAGAGCAGAGCCGTTGCTTTTATCAGGACTTCACCGAGTTCATCGAACCGGCGGCCAAAAAACACCTGCGCCCGGTAATCCTGCCGGCCCTGGAGTCGCTACACGAACAACTCACGCAACTGGACGACTGGGATGTCGCCACACTCAAGGCCGCCATTGACCGGACGGCGGAACAACAGGGGCTGAAACTGGGCAAGATCGCCCAACCGCTACGGGTGGCGGTGACCGGCACCGCCGTCTCGCCGTCCATTGATGCCACTCTGGTACTGCTGGGCAAAGACCGGGTACTGAGCCGCCTCGCCTTGGCCCTGGACTACATCCGCAAACGGGCGGCTTGACAGTTCTGTATCAGTGTCGTAGAGTCTGCCGCCTCTTGAGTCTCGTCATCCCCGCTTGCACCGGAGTGACGATAAGAGGTTTTTCATGAAACCGATTCACGGGGCTATAGCTCAGCTGGGAGAGCGCTTGCATGGCATGCAAGAGGTCGGCGGTTCGATCCCGCCTAGCTCCACCAGACTTGCAGCAACACTGTTACAGTCCCCTTCGTCTAGAGGCCTAGGACATCGCCCTTTCACGGCGGCAACAGGGGTTCGAATCCCCTAGGGGACGCCATATTCCTCTCACCGACACTACTGTGACGAGCTATAGCGAATGAATAAAGTAATGCTAACCGGAGGCGCCGGGTTTATCGGCACCCACACCTGCGTTGAGCTGCTTGAGGCCGGCTATCAGGTGGTGATCTATGACAACTTCTGCAACAGCCGTATGGAAGCAATAGATCGGATCGCAAAGCTGACCGGCAAAACACCGACGGTGGTGCGCGGTGATTTGAGAGATCAGGACAGCGTGAAGAACGCACTGGCGGATAATGGCTGTGATGCGGTCATTCATCTCGCGGGCTTGAAGGCCGTCGGCGAGTCGGTAGAGCAACCGCTCCGCTATTACGAATGCAATGTAGCCGGTAGCGCCGCCCTGTTGCGGGCAATGCAGGAGACAGGCATCAAGACAATCGTGTTCAGTTCCTCATCAACCGTCTATGGCATCCCCGAAAACCTGCCCCTGACAGAAAACCATCCGCTTGCGCCGACCAATCCCTACGGCAAAACAAAACTGATCATTGAGACTATGTTGCATGACTTGTATGAGGCCGACCCTGACTGGCGTATCGGCAACCTGCGTTACTTCAATCCGATAGGGGCGCATGCAAGCGGCCTGATTGGTGAAGACCCGCAAGGCGTTCCGAACAACCTGATGCCTTTTGTCGCGCAGGTGGCCATCGGTCAGCATGAAAAACTCAGTGTGTGGGGCAACGACTACCCGACACCTGACGGTACCGGCGTGCGTGATTACCTCCACATCGTCGATCTGGCACAGGGTCACCTGAAGGCGTTGCAACAGTTACAGACACCGCAATATTTTACCGTCAATCTCGGCACCGGTCGGGGTTACAGCGTACTGGAAGTAGTCGCCGCATTTGAAGCGGCCTGCGGGCGTAGCATTCCGTATCAAATCAAACCCAGACGACCGGGGGATGTGGCCGCCTATTACGCAGATCCAACCTACGCCCTGGAGTTGCTCGGCTGGAAGGCCGACCGCGACCTGCAAGCCATGTGCAAGGATGCCTGGAACTGGCAACAAAAAAACCCGCACGGGTACGCATGAACCGGCCTGTCGGCCATAACATTGCAATCACCCCGGGTGAACCTGCGGGTATCGGGCCGGATTTGCTGGTTATGCTGGCACAACAGGACTTTCCCGCCCGGCTTGTCGCTGTCGCCGATCAACAGATGTTGCAGGCGCGCGCGGCACAGCTCGGGTTGCCTCTGACCCTGCATGATTATCGGCCTGATGCCACGCCCGACCGACACCGGCCCGGGGAATTGTTTCTGCTAGCTTGCGAGACTGCAAAACCGGTTAGCGCCGGTAAGGCTGATCCGGGCAACGTCAACTATGTGCTGGACACACTGGACACCGCCGTGACGGGTTGTCTGGACAAAGAGTTCGCCGCGCTGGTTACCGGCCCGGTCAATAAATCACTTATCGCGGCGGCGGGGCACACATTCAGTGGTCATACCGAATATCTGGCAGACTTGTGTGGTGCCAGACTACAGACGGAATACGCGCCGGTGATGTTGCTGGCCAATGACTTTTGCCGCGTCGCTCTGGTCACCACGCACCTGCCCCTGCAACAAGTGGCTGCCGCCGTCACAGCGCAACGTCTGGAACAAACCTTGCGTACCGTGCAGCGCGATCTCGACACGGTGTTCGGTCTGTCTCCGCCGCGCATCAGCGTTTGCGGGCTCAACCCGCATGCCGGTGAACAAGGGCATCTGGGTGATGAAGAGAAGGTTGTCATTGAACCGGTTATTGAACGGTTGCGGCAGGAAGGTTTGCAGCTGAGCGGCCCGGTGCCCGCCGACACCGCCTTTACCGCAGATGCACTGCAAGACATTGATTTAGTGGTCGCCATGTATCACGATCAGGCCCTGCCGGTGATCAAATCACACGGTTTCGGTGATACCGTCAACATTAGCCTTGGCCTGCCGATGATACGCACCTCGGTAGATCACGGCACGGCCCTTGACCTTGCTGGTAGCGGGCGAGCCAGACCCGACAGTTTTATCGCCGCGGTGCATAAGGCCATTGAACTGGCAGACAGACAAGCATGAAGGGACACACGGCAAGAAAACGTTTCGGGCAACATTTCCTGCACGACCCGCATGTTATTGAGAAGATCATCAACTGCATTCCCGCCGCCGTGGATCGAGTCATCGTAGAGATCGGCCCCGGTCTCGGTGCGCTGACCGAACCGTTGCTGAAAACCTGTCCGCAACTGGAACTGATAGAAATAGATCGGGATTTGATCGCCCGGCTACGCCAACAGTTGCAAGACTACCCGACATTGCAGATACACGAAGCGGATGTATTACAGTTTGATTTTTCCCGCTATGCCGCGAACCGGGCCTTCATCATCGGTAATCTGCCTTACAACATATCCACACCGGTCATCTTTCACCTGCTGGATTCCATTGCATACATTGACGGGATGTTGTTCATGTTACAAAAAGAAGTGGTAGAGCGGATCGGCGCCACCAGCGGCGGCAAAGACTATGGCCGCCTGAGTGTGATGATACAGGCGCAATGCCGGGTAGAAAAAATGTTTGATGTCAAACCCGGTGCGTTCTCACCTCCCCCCGGCGTGGATTCCAGTGTCGTGTTAATCACCCCCGCAGCGGACACCCGCCCCGCTATCGCCGACCCGACCCTGTTCGCTGACATCGTAGCCGCCGCCTTCAGCCAGCGACGAAAAAAGATCAGCAACTCCCTGGCACAGTTTATTGACAAGGCACAACTTGAACAGATCAATATCCCGGCACACCACAGGGCTGAAGTAGTAACCGTAGATGACTACATTAAAATCGCCAACCGTGTATATGCTGACAACACCACTGTGGCGAATTATTAACGTATGAGACAAACTCAGCAATGGCCCCCCACCGGAGCCACTACGGGCTACGCCCTTGTGCCACCGGCTCCCCCTCAAGG
>JBPCXW010000113.1:0-9183 GCA_051008185.1 Gammaproteobacteria bacterium | reverse complement strand
GCCCGCAGTGGCTCAGGTGGGGGGACCTTGCTAATCTGTGGTAGGATCGCCCCTTTTTAGCACTTGGGAGCCTTATGGCCAAAGAAGATCAAATTGAAATGCAGGGGACGATCGTTGAGACCCTGCCGAATACCATGTTCAGGGTAGAGCTGGAAAACGGACATATCGTCACCGCACATATCTCCGGCAAGATGCGCAAGAACTATATTCGTATTCTTACCGGTGACAAGGTAACGGTGGAAATGACACCGTATGATCTGACCAAAGGCCGTATTACCTATCGCAACAGGTAAGCCCTGGCCTGTTGCAGATCCTGCTCGGTGTCTATGCCGATCCCCGGGGCGGTGACGGCCTCCTCCACATGCACAGCGTAACCATTCTCCAGTGCCCGCAGTTGCTCCAGTTTTTCCCGTTGTTCCAGTGTGCCGGGGGGCAGGCCACAAAACTGTTTGATGAAGTTCACCCGATAGGCATACAGACCGATGTGCCGCCAGTGCTTGTCTTTTCCATCGGGTATCGGGGCGCGGCTGAAAGATAGAGCAAGGTTTTCGGCATCAAATGCGACCTTGACTGTATTCGGATCATTTTCTGCCGGAACGGCAGGGACGGCCTCGCACAAGGTTGTCATCGCGGCCTGCTTGTGTCTCAGCAGATTGTTCGCGGCCTGATCGATCAAGGCCGGCGGCAGCTTGAACTCATCGCCCTGCACATTGACCACGATCCTGTCCTCCGCCAGGCCCAGCAACTGACACGCCTCACCGATACGCTCGGTGCCTGATCCGGGTTGCTCCGATGTCAGCACCACCTCGGCATTGAAACCCTGCGCCACCTGTTCAATGTCTTTGCTGTCGGTGGCGATAATGACCCTGTCGGCACTGCTGTCCAGTGCCCGCTCATAGACATGTTGTATCAGCGGCTTGTCACCTATCACCAGCAACGGCTTGCCCGGCAACCGGGATGCCTGCATCCGCACCGGGATGATCACCACAAAATCAGTTTTCACCGTCGGTATGGTTCCACTTCCTGCTCAGTCAGCGAACGCGCCTCGGCCTCCAGCATGACCGGGATCCCGTCCTGTATCGGATAGGCCAGCCGGGCCGTAACCGAGATCAACTCCTGCCGTTCCTTGTCATAGATCAGCGGCCCCTTGGTCACGGGACAAACCAGAATATCCAGTAATTTTTTATCCACGGATTTTTTCCTCCAGCAAACGATCAAACCTTACCACAAAGGCCTCCGCCAGTTGCGCCTCAATCGGTAAATACCAGGCCCGAGCCAAATTCAGCCGACGACACTTTATCGCGTCCTTTTCCGTCATGATGATCGGCGCCCCATCCCCGGCAAAGCTGAAATCCACTTGTTGATAACGATGATGATCGGGAAAGATGTGATGCGTTATCTCCAGCCCCGCCTGTCTCAGGCTGGAAAAAAACGGCCCGGGATTGCCGATCCCGGCCACCGCATGCACCGGCCCGCCTTGCAGGGCCTGCAGCAACATCGTGCTATCACCGGCAAGTGACTGCAAGCGACCGGCCCGATACTGCATAAGAAACTCATGCCGCCCCGCCTTGCCTCTGGCAACCCGAATATCACAACGGGCAAGCCTGCTAATCGGTTCGCGCAACGGGCCGGCAGGCAGACTGTAACCGTTACCAAACCGCCGATCACCATCAATGACGGCGATCTCCAGATCCCGCCGCAAGGCATAATGTTGCAGACCGTCATCAGACAAAATAATGTCACACTGTTCGTGTTTGACCAACTCCAGCGCCGCCAGCGCCCGCTGACGACCCACCGCCACCGGACAACCGCTACGGGCAGCCAGCAACACCGCCTCGTCTCCGACACTGTCGGGGTCGCTGTCCGGCTGCACCTGTTGCGGCCGTTGATACTTGCCACCGCCATAACCGCGGCTGATAATACCGGGCCGATAACCCCGTCTTCGCAGATAATCACTCAGCCACAAAACAAGCGGCGTCTTGCCGCAACCGCCGACCGTCAGATTACCCACTACAATAACAGGCACCGGCACCCGCTTGACCGGCAACACACCGACGACATAAAACAAACGGCGCAGGCCGACAAGGCCGCGAAACACCCAGGCAAACGGCACTAACAGGATGGCCGCCCGATTACCCCCATACCACAGAGATTCAACCGCCCGTTGCAAATACATGGCTCAATACCGTTACTCTGCCTCATCGGGTAAGCGGGTGGCGAAGGTGATATTGACCAGACCCAACTGTCGGGCCGCATCCATAATCCTGATAACGGACTGATGCGATACCCCGGCATCGGCACTGATAACCACCGGCACCGCCTCCCGCCCCTGCAACGCATCACGCAGTGCCTGCCTGATGTTCGCAAGCTCGGCAAGCGCTAGCGGCTGCTCGGCAATGAACACGCGCTCATCGGCATCAATGCTAATCTGAATGACATCGGGTTGAGCGATCACGGCCTCCTGTGAGGCCATAGGCAAGGTGATATTGATCTCGGACTCCCGTTCAAAGGTAGTGGAGACCATGAAAAAAATAAGCAGCAAAAAGACAATATCAATCAGCGGCGTGAAATCAATATGCACATCTTCTTTTTTTTTCACCCTGAAATTCATGCACCGCCCTCCCCGGCATTGTGCATACCCGCGACCAGCTTCAATGCCTCCTGCTCCATGGACACAACCAGTTGATCCACGCGGCCACGAAAAAAACGATAAAACATCAGTGACGGAATGGCGATGGTCAGGCCGGTGGCCGTGGTAATCAGGGCCTCGGAGATCCCTTCTGCCAGAACGCCCGGATTGCCCAGACCCTCGGAGGTGATCACGGCAAACACCTTGATCATACCTATGACTGTACCCAGCAGACCCAGCAACGGCGTAATGGAGGCGATAGTGCCGAGGGTATTCAGGAACCGATCCAGTTCATGCGCGACATGCCGCCCTGCTTCCTCTATGCTTTCCTTCATTATCTCGCGGGAGTGACCGCGATTGACCAGACCGGTCGCGAGGATGCGGCCCAGCGGTGAGTTCCGGCGCAGGGCCAGTAGCCGCTCCGCATCAACCAGACCGTCGGCGTGCCATCTTCGCACCGTCGCCACCAGATCCTTCGGCACAATCTTCCCGGCCCGCAAGGACCAGAAACGTTCGGCGATAATCGCCATGGAAATGATAGAACAGATCATCAACGGCCACATCAGTATGCCGCCAGCCTGTATTAGTTCAAGCACAGTCGTCCTCCGGCCTTGTTGGAATAAAGTTTGTCAGGGTACCGGTATAGTATGCCAGAACCGGCGCCTGATTTGTCTATGTTGCTGCAATTCAATCCCGCTCCCGGTCAGCCTGAAGGTCAAGGCCCCGTTGGCGTAACTGTTCAACAAAACGCTGTCAAATTGCTGATAACGCCGAATTATATCCTGTTTTGGAAAATTGAAACGATTTCTGTAGCCGGTCGGGAACACAACATAGCGCGGTGCCACCGCCCGGATAAAGCGCAGGGTTGATGAGGTCTTGCTACCGTGATGCGGTGCCAGCAGGATATCCGCCGCCAGACTGTCAGGTCGGCTCGCCAGCAGGCTACGCTCTGCCGGTGCCTCTATGTCACCGGGGAGCAATACCGTGCCTGCGGCACTTGACACCCGCAACACGCAGGAGGCGTTGTTGCCGCTGAAGCCGCTACGGGGGGCGGGATGGATGATCGTGAACTCAACACCGTCCCACTGCCAGCGTTGTCCCGCCGTGCAAACGTGCGTGGCAGGCCAGGAGACTTTTTCCGGCACACTGGTATCAATTCGGTCAACGGTTATCGCATCCAGCACCGAGCGCAGACCGCCGATATGATCCAGATCGCCGTGACTCTGCACCAAACGATCCAGCCGTTGAATACCGCGATGCCTGAGAAAAGGTATGATCACCGCCGCACCGGTATCAAAGGTTTTGGAAAACGCCGGGCCGGTGTCATACAGCAGGGTGTGATGTTGGGTCTCCACCAGCACGGCAAGCCCCTGCCCTACATCCAGCACGGTGACATATACCTCGCCCGCGGCGGGTCGGGGTGGTGTGTAACAGATCACCGGCAACACAAAACACAACGCCAGCCAGAGGCTGAGCAGGCCTCTGGGTAGCAACAGAATAATGGCCGCGACTATCGCACACAGATGTAATAACGGCGGCAGGCCCGGCAGGGTGAGTTGTGCATAAGGCAAGGCGGCAAACCAGTGCATACATAACTGGAACAGTTCAATACTGATCTGGCATAACCGGAAGAACAGATCCGCGATGGCGAGATCGAACAGATCAAACACAGTAGCAAGCAAGGCCGTCGGCACAGTGATGAAACTTACCCAGGGAATGGCCAGAGTATTGTTGATGATGCCGAACACCGGCACCTGACTGAACAGGATCAACAACACCGGCGACAGGCCCAGGCTGATACGATACTGTATAGTCAGCCAGGCGCGTAGCCGCCCCGGCCGGTTGCTCCTGTAAGCAGTGACCGACAGGATGATGAAAACCGCCAGAAAAGACAGCCAGAACCCCGCGGCCAACGGCGCGAAGGGATCAAACAACAGCACAGCGAATAGCGCCAGACCAAAGGTGTCACCGACACCGATATTACGCCGCCACAACAAGGCGCACAGCCCCGTCAGGATCATGATCAACGCACGTTGTGTCGGCAGGCTGAAACCGGCCAGGGCGGCATAGCAGACAGCGGCGATCATCGCCACTACCGCACCAACATATTGCGCCGGCACGCGGACAAAGCGTAGCAACAGCAAGGCCCAAAGCCAGCGAGCCAGAAAAAAACCGGCGGCGGCTATCAGGCCGATATGCAGACCGGAGATCGCCAGTAAATGGCTGGTACCGGTCTTTTGCAGAAGTTGCCAGTCGGCACGATCCATATAGCTTCTGTCGCCGATGATCAGGGCAAACATCAACGGCGAGGCCTGCCGTTGCTGCAAACGCTCCCGAATCACCTGCCGCAGGTGCTGATAGTGCCAGACCCGTACCGTATCCAGTTGCCTGTTGGACCGCTTGTCCAGAACATAGCCGGTCGCCCTGATACCACGCTGGAACAACCATGTCTCATAATCAAACCCACCGGGATTCAACATACTGAAAGGTCGTTTCAAGCGCACATACAGACACCAACCCTGCCCCGCCCTGATCACCTGTTTGTTGTGATACCAGTTGAGCCTGACACTTTCAGGAAAAGGCCGGATAACAGTCTCCCCAAACATCGCACGGGTGACCGCAAACTCAAATCGTGTGCTACGGGTCTTCTGTAACGGCAGGGAACTGACATGACCACACAGTTGCAATGTCTGCCCTTCCAACTCCGGTGCCAGCTGCTGCCGTTGAGCCTGATGCGCAGAAAAAGTCGTCCATAACACCCCCAGCAAGCAAAACGCCAGACATTTGAGAACAGTTGATCGATACAACAACCAGCAACAAACCGGCATTGCCAGCAGAATAAACATCGGTAGGATGGCCTGTAGCTGCAAACACAACAATATCCCGAGCAAAAAACAGACCGCATTGAGAAGCATCAGCAATTCCCTTTGTTTGAACAGTAATCCGTGTAATCACTATCCTACCCTCAATGAATGCAAAAGGTCAACATCTGAGACAAATCAGCAAGTCCCCCCACCGGAGCCACTACGGGCTACGCCCTCGTGCCACCGGCTCCCCCTCAAGGGGGGAGCTATTCGTGTCGGTGGGCGGAGGCAGGGGCGCGTGGAGGGAAGAGACATAGCAGGCGGTAGCCTGCTTTGACATTGCTGGTAGTAAAGAAGCGAAGGAGGTGTTGTTACTGCTCCCCCCTTGAGGGGGAGCCAAAGGAGGCGAAGCCTGCTTTGGTGGGGGGAACCGCAAGCAAAGCCTGATCCGATGAGTGCCATATTGCCTCGTTCCTGCCAACCAGATATACTGGCCACTCACCTTAACTTAATAGGAGAAAATAAAATGGGTGGATTTAAAAATGACTACGATCCTACGCAAGACGATTTGGACAATCATGCCAATCAGTTGAATCCAAATAACGATCTATATGAAGGAGATGATGACGATGACTCCGATTACTCGCAAGAGGAACTGGACAACCACGCCAATCAGATGAACTCGAACAATGAGGCGTACGAATCGTCTAGAAAGTAATCTGCTTCTACAAACGGAAGTTTATCTGCTAGCGATGGCATCTGTTTTTCTAACTCCCCTTGAGGGGGAGCCGCAGAAGACGAGGCGACGCTATGTCAGCGACTGAAGTAATCCGGTTCTGGTTTGAGGAAATCCAGCCAGAGCAGCGATTCGCCAAGGACCCGGAGCTTGACGCACTCATCCGCTCCCGGTTTCTGGACATTCACACCAAAGCCAGCCAAGGCCTGCTTTACACTTGGCGCGACCACCCGCTGGGTGCCTTGGCGGAAGTGATCATCCTTGACCAGTTCTCCCGCAACCTGTTCCGCGACACCGCGCAAGCATTCGCCTGCGACACCCTGGCACTGGTGCTGGCGCAGGAGGCCATTAGACGCAAGTTCGCCCAAGAACTTGACCCCGCCATGAAAACTTTTCTCTATATGCCTTTCATGCACAGCGAATCACCAGAAATCCACGAAATCGCCCTGTCCTTGTTCAACCATCCGGGTTTGGAACACAGCTACGATTTTGAGTTACGCCATAAGGCTATCATTGACCAGTTCGGCCGCTACCCTCACCGCAACGCGATTCTAGGCCGTGAGTCCACGCCCGACGAACTGGAGTTCTTGCATCAGTCTGATGCTTCGTTCTGAACTTAAACCCCAAACAAACCATAAAATAGTACGCCTCCAACTAGAAATGCAGTGGCGGAAAATGTATCCCGAACACTGGTTCAGAAATATCGAAATAATCAATCTTGCTGTTGGTTTTTCTGTAGCCTACCGAGAGAGTAATTTTTGACAGGACAGGGTACGACAGGCTGATGGCTTGGGTGGTTTCGTCACGCGCGAAGCCTAACAAGCGTCCACCTACCGCTCTGTTGTGGGCTACCGACAAGGACAATGGTTTGTTCGCCAGTCGTATCCCGACCCTTGCGGTGATGCCGTATCGTATCGCCAATTCGTCTGTGATGCGTTCGCCCAGCAGGAGGCTGAGGCCGGTAAAGAGACCGTTTGCGTGGCTACTGTTCAGGGCCAGTGCCAACTGGTTCTGTGTGTATCTACCGTCGTCGTACAGTCGGTTCAGACGGATGCTGGCCTGATGGTAGGTGTGATCGGGGCGGCTGAAAATCTTTGATATGCCGAGGCTGGCATTGTACAGGGATCGATCTGCCAACTCTGTCCAGATCTGCCTTGTATTCAGGCAGGCATCCGCATACCACCAGTTGCGGAGGCTGTGGATGCCGCACAACTGCCCCCCGGCCCAGCTTACCCCGATGCCGTGTTGCGGGCTGTGAGCATGGTTGCCGGTCAGGTGATAGTCCAGATAACGCCCTTCGCCATAGCGGTAACGCCCACCCAAACGCAACCCTACCCCGCCGAGAATACCTTTCTTGCGGACATAGCCGGGGGCACCCTCAAAGGTCAGTGCGCCTAACCGTAACGGGCCATCGGGATTGCCGCCGTTGATGTTCGGCGACCATTCCAGCGTCGGTCTGACTGCAAGTGAGATGGAAGAACGTCGAGGCTGATAGGGTAGCCCGAGACCGAGGCCGTCAGTGTGGCCTGCGTTCTTGAGCCGTGCATCAACGGTGGTGGCGTAAGACAATTTTACCCGCTTGCCATCCATGGAGCGTAACAGGCAGTAATTGACCAGCCGTTCCTCGGCGAGAGGATGCAGACAAAAAGCGGCTACTGGTGGTGCCGCCCCCGCCAGAGCGAGGACGGCACTGAGCAAGATGCGAAGCGACAAAGGGAAGTTTCCCGGGGCTATCTATTACCTGGAACCAGCAAACACGCCGATATATGCCGGATTAGTTGCGTCTTCGTGATAAACGCCGGAGACTTCACTCGCCCCTGCACCATGGAAGTCGCCATAAACTGTCCCTTCTAAGGCACTGCCTCCAACATAAGCACCATCAAGACTGATAGCACCTGTGAAAGTGCCCTGATTCATATTGATCGGGATGTTAGTCCCTGTAACGCTACTGGTCGTCGTTCTCGCGGACAGGCTCGTCACGCTTGCCTGATCAAAATTCACGTTCATACTGAAAGAGCCATCAAGTTCTGCTGATGTTACGCTTTCTTGTCTGCGGCCTATGGCATTGAAGCCGCGATAAGTATGTTGGCCTGTTGGAATAGCGGAAACCTGTTCTCCAAAAGTATATAGACCAGCTTGTCCGTCTATTGCGCCGTATAGGATCCCCACAGACTCATCATCATCAATGAAAATAAGGGTATCCACAGATTGGCCATTTACAACCGTGCTAAACTCATACAGATTCCCGCCTGTTACCCTGCTCGTGCTTGCCACTGCCCTTAATGCCGGGCGCAAGGTAATGTTGCCATTAGTATAGCCAACAATATCTTCATTAGCCAGCCTAAACAATTCAGCCTGAGCTGCAGAATCCGCAACCTCAACCACCTCATCTGTAATCTTACCCCTAACTTCCGTTCCGCCTGTAGAAGTATCAATCTGCACAATTCCAAAGCCATCGCTGAATTGCTCAATAATAGATGTCGGAGGCGGAGGCGGACGAACAGCAGAGGTGCCACCGCTACCACCGCCGCCGCACGCAGTCAACATACTCAGGCAAGCACAAAAAAAGAGCGTCTCTACCGGGATATAACAAAAGGGATTGTTCTCAACTACAAAGATTTTCTGAAAATTCATTGTATGTCTCCTCGTATTTACTGTATTACCGACAAACAAAATGGTGCCGGGCCGTTGCAATATCACACGAAGATGAAATCCCCACCTATTCACCAGATGCGGGGAGCTACCCCGTATCGGGTCAAGGGCTGTTTTATTCAGCGGGCGACCCGACATGCGGGTTCGCGTGATATTGCGGGACTGATACTAATTGAAGAGAAAGGGGCAAGTCAAGGGGGTGTGCTGACCCAGTGCGTATAAGACAAATCAGCAATAATGCCCCCCCACCGAAGCCACTGCGGGCTACGCCCTCGCGCCATCGGCAATGTCAAAGCAGGCTAACGCCTGCTTTACCTCTTCACCAGCACGAATAGCTCCCCCCTTGAGGGGGAGCCAAAGGA
>JBPCXW010000112.1:0-4421 GCA_051008185.1 Gammaproteobacteria bacterium | reverse complement strand
GGCTACGCCCTTGTGCCACCGGCTCCCCCTCAAGGGGGGAGCTATTCGTGCTGATAGACGGAGGCGGGAGCGCATGAAGTGAAGAGACAAAGAAGGCGTCAGCCTTCTTTGACATTGCTGGTGTTACTGCTCCCCCCTTGAGGGGGAGCCAAAGGAGGCGAAGCCTGCTTTGGTGGGGGGTCAGGCCGAGCGGGGCTCTGGTATAATCGGGATTATGCTGACATTCGTCTCCATCCTGATCGCCGCCGCCCTGCTGAACAATATCGCTTTGCAGCATCTGCTCGGCCTCAGCCCCCTGCTGGCGGTCACCCGACGCCTGCGCATCGCCATCGGTCTGGCCGGGGTGGTGATTTATCTGGCCCCCCTGTGCGGCGGCATCGCCTTTGGGCTGGATGAGCTGCTATTGGTACTGCCGGGGCTGGAACATTTTCGCTATCTGCTACTGCTGTTATGCGTGTTCGCCCTGATCCAGCTCAGTGACAAACCGATCAGGGCCATCGCCCCGGCGTTGGCCGAGTCGGCACTGCGCTTCAAGGGCTTGCTGACGATGAACAGCCTGCTACTCGCCACCGCCCTGCTCTCCCTTGAACAGGATGCCGGCCTGCCCGGTGCCCTGCTGTTCGGGCTCGGCACGGGCCTCGGTTTTGCCCTGGTGCTACTCGCCTTCACCGCCATTGATGCCCGCCTGCAAGTGGCCGAATTACCCGCCCCGCTCAAGGGCCTGTCCATACAACTCATCACCCTCGGCATTATCTCCCTGGCATTCCTCGGGTTTGCCGGTCTGGTGCGGCCCTGATGAGCGGCCTGCTGCTCGCGATTATCATCAGTGCCGTGCTGGCGGCCCTGGCGCAACGGCTGACCGTTGCTGACCACAGCGCCGCCGAAGACGATGCCGTGATACGGCAGGTTGATCATCTGTTACCGCAAACCCAGTGCGGTGACTGTGGTTATGCCGGTTGCCGCCCTTATGCGGAGGCCATCGTCCGTGCCGGTGAGCGCATTGATCGGTGCCCGCCGGGCGGCAACCGCACCCGTAACGGGCTGGCATTGCTACTGGGCCGGGCACACATCCGCAGCGATAACACCTTGCCACCGCCGGTGGTGGCAGAGATTGATCCGCTGACCTGCATCGGTTGTGTGAAATGTATCCGCGCCTGCCCGGTGGATGCGATTGCCGGTGCCCCCGGACAGTTGCATATGGTAATCCCGGCACTTTGCACCGGTTGTCAATTATGTATCCCCCCCTGCCCGGTTGATTGCATCACGCTACAGACCGTGACGCAGTGGCAATGGCACAATCCAGCCTCTCGCTCCCGGTACCAGACGGCATGAGCGACAGGGTCCTGCATGATTTTCCGGGTGGCCTGTCCCTGCCAACGCACAAGCAGATCACCAATCACAAGCCCTCCATCTTGCACCCGTTGCCGGAGCGGATGTTCCTGCCGTTGCAACAACACGTCGGTGTCGCCGCCACGCCGCTGGTCAAACCCGGTGACACGGTGCTCAAGGGCCAGCAGATCGCCCGTGCCGACGGCTATGTCAGTGTGCCTGTGCATGCCAGCACCTCCGGCACCATCACGGACATCGGGGACTATCCGGTACCGCACCCTTCCGGGCTGAAGGCGGCGTGCTTTGTGCTGGAGCCGGACGGTGAAGACAAACTGTTTGATATCCAGCCGGTCAATGAATATGCCTCGGTGGATCCGAAACTGCTGCAAGAGGTCATCCGCGAGTGCGGCATCGTCGGCCTGGGCGGTGCCGGCTTTCCGGCCCATGTGAAGATCCTTGAGGGAGTGGAGAACGCCGTTGATACCCTGATCATCAATGGCGTGGAATGTGAGCCGCATATCAGTTGTGACGACAGACTGATCCAGGAGAAGGCCACGTATATTGTCGCCGGTGCCAAAATGATCCGCCACGCCGTGCAGGCAACACATTGTGTCATCGCCGTTGAGGATGATATGCACGAGGCCCATGCCTGTCTGGCCGCGCTGGTGGATGATGATCTGGAACTGGTGCAAGTGCCCGCGCATTATCCGGCCGGCGGCGAGAAACAGTTGATCAAGGTGCTGACCGGCAAGGAGGTGCCCAGCGGCGGCCTGCCTATCCATGCCGGTATTGTGATCCACAATGTCGCCACAGCAGCCGCCGTGTATCGCGCCGTTACCCGCGGCGAGCCTATCATCTCGCGCTATGTCACGGTGACCGGTCAGGTGGATGAGCCGATCAACCTGCAAGTGTTGCTGGGTACGCCGGTCAAGGACTGCCTGCAAACCTGCGGCTATGAACCGGGCGAGGACAAGCATGTGTTTCTGGGCGGCCCGATGATGGGCATACAGGTGACAGACCCGAATATCCCAGTGATAAAGACCACCAATTGTATTTTGGTGGAAAAGAAGACCGTACCGCAACCGGAACACCCGTGCATTCGGTGTGGTGACTGTGTGCCGGTGTGTCCGGCGCAGTTACTGCCGCAACAACTGTATTGGCATACCCGTATGGGGCAACTGGATCTGGCGCAGCACTATCATTTGTTTGACTGTATAGAGTGCGGCTGTTGCGCTTATGTCTGCCCGAGCAATATCCCGCTGGTGCAATACTATCGCCATGCCAAGGCGGAAATCGCCGCGGAGGGAAAACGCCGGCAACGGAACGAGGCCGCCCGGCAACACTTCACCACCCGTGAGGCGCGGCTGGCACAACAGGCCGAGGCACAACGCCCGACCGAGGCAGACGAAGACAAGGCGGCATACATCAAGGCCGCGGTGGCGCGCAGCAAGGCCAAACGGGAGGCAAACACGACAACGGGAAGCGGGGATGACTGAGGCACCCGTCAGTTCGCCGCATTGGCATAATCAGGCCTCGGTCAGCCGCTTGATGCTGGATGTGATCTATGCGCTGCTACCCGCCATCGTCTGTTATAGCTGGCTGTTTGGTTGGGGCCTGTTGTTACAGTGTCTGTTGGCGGTGCTGTTCGCGGTGTCACTGGAATATCTGATCCTGAAACTGCGCCGACGCGATCCGCGTCTGTTCCTCAGTGACGGCAGTGCCGTCGTCACCGCCCTGTTGTTTGCGCTGACCATCTCCCCGCTGACACCCTGGTGGCTCAGCCTGCTCGGGATAGCCTTTGCCATTGTTGTGGTAAAGCATCTGTTCGGCGGTATCGGTTACAACATATTCAACCCGGCAATGGCGGGCTATGTGTTTATTCTTGTTTCGTTCCCGGCGCAGATGACGCTGTGGCCGTTGCCCCTCAGCCTAGTGCAACACGAACCATCCCTGCCGGATGTCTTGTCCGGCGCCACCGCACTCGGTGAATTGAAGACCGCACTGGGCAACATGGGCATGGTGTCGGAGGTGATGACCGGCGATGCGTTCGGCCACTTCGCCGCCGCCGGCTGGGAATGGGTGAACCTGTGTTATCTGCTGGGCGGGCTATACCTGCTGGCGCGGGGTGCGATCAAGTGGCATATCCCGCTGGCCGTATTGGCCGGGGTTTTTATCAGCAGTGCGATTTTTTATGTCTATGATCCCGATCTGTATGCCTCCCCGCTGTTCCACCTGTCCGGCGGTGCCACCATCATCTGCGCTTTTTTTATCGCCACCGATCCGGTATCCGCCGCGGCTACCGGCAAGGGCAGATTGATTTACGGCTTCCTGATCGGCGTGTTGCTGTATGTGATACGGCAGTGGGGGATTTATCCCGACGGGGCGGCCTTTGCCGTGCTGCTGGCTAATGCCCTGGTGCCGCTCATTGACAGTCAGACCCGGCCACGGGTCTTCGGTGAACAGGTATGAAGCGGTATCAGGCCGTTGTCATCCTCTGTGTCGCGGCCTGCGTGTCTATTTACGCGACACACTGGCTGACACGGGACAGCATCCGCGCCGGGCGCGAGCAACGACAACTCGCCCTGCTGAATACCGTCATCACTCAGCAATACGACAACAACCCGCTACATGATTACACCACAGTGACAACCACCCGCTCCGGTACGGAACACACCGTGTATATTTACCATACCCGAAAAGACGGTGAATTGAACGGTCTGGTGGCGCGGCCGATTGTGGCCGATGGCTATAGCAGCACGATCAAATTGATGCTGGGCATGACGAGCGACGGTAGCATCACCGGGGTACGGGTATTGCAACACAATGAAACGGAAAATCTCGGTGCCCTGATCGATCAGGACAATTCCGACTGGCTACAGGTGTTCAATCATCTGTCATTACAAAACACCCCGGCTACGGAGTGGGGCGACAAACGCGAGGGCGGCAGGATTGACGGGATAAGCGGTGCCACTGTCACCTCCCGTGCGGTGATCAATGCGATCCGGCAATGGCTGGAATACTATACAAAGAACTATGCAAAGAACCATACAAAGAACTATGCAAACGACGAATAGCTCCCCCCTTGAGGGGGA
>JBPCXW010000111.1:0-6088 GCA_051008185.1 Gammaproteobacteria bacterium | reverse complement strand
TCCGTGCCATCGTCAAGGCCCGCTCAAAGGCCATTGCCGAGTTACAAAGCGGACAGGAAGGCACCACCCTGGAACAGTGCAAGATACATGACAGCCGCTATTTCTATAACGGCGAGTGGCTGGATATCATTATCTATGACCGGGCCAAACTGCATGCGGGTCTGGTCATCCCCGGCCCGGCCATTGTCGTGGAAATGGATTCAACGACTGTCGTGCTACCGAAGCACAAGGCCTCGGTGGATCAACAGGGCAACCTGATCATCAATCCCGCAGAGTGAGGAAAGATCATGCCGGCAAGTATTATTGAAACCAACAAAACCGCCCTGAAACGGGTGGATGTGGATACCGTCACAGTTGATATCATAGAGAACGCCTTACGCAATGTCCGCGTTGAAATGGATGCGGTATTGTTCCGCACCGCGATGTCACCGGGGATACGCGAGCAAGGGGATTGTTTCCCGATGGTGGCCAACCGCGATGGCAAGATGGTAGTGGGGCAGTTCGGCTCTTTCATCCACGGCCTGATGCAGGCCTATGATGAGGAGATTGAGGAAGGCGATGTAATCCTGACCAATGATCCCTATATGTGCGACGGCGCGGTATCGCATCTGCCGGACTGGATCGCACTGGTGCCGATATTCAAGGACGGGCGGCACATTGCCTGGTCAGCGATGTTCGGTCATATGTCAGACAACGGCGGTATGGTGCCGGGTAGCATCCCGATAAATGCCTCCACCATTTTTCAGGAAGGGATACGCATCAAGCCCGTCAAGCTATACAAGAAAGGAGTGTTGCAGCAGGATCTGCTGGAATTGGTCTTGCACAATGTACGCACCCCGCAATGGAACCGCTTTGATCTGAATGCCCTGGTTGCGGCCTGTAACACGGCCGCCAAACGTTGTATTGAACTGGCCGGCCGTTTTGGTGATGACATCTTTCACAGCACGATGGAAATCATGCTGGAGCGCAACCATGCGGCGATGAAACAAATCATTGAGATGATTGTGCCGGAAGAACCGCGCACCTTCGCAGATTACCTGTGTGATGACGGTGTCGGCATGGGGCCATACAAGATCAGTTGCACACTCTGGCGTGAAGGCTCCACCGCCATATTTGATTTTGCCGGTACTGATCCGCAGGCGCAGAGCTCCATCAATTTTTATTTAAGTGAGCGTATGTTCAAGATGTTCTTCGGTGCCTTTACTATCAATCTGTTTGATCCGCATATTTTGTTCAATGACGGATTTTATGATCTGGTTGAGGTGCGTATTCCCCAGGGCTCCCTGTTGAAGCCCAATTATCCCGCCGCCCTGTCCGGCCGTACCCACGCACTCGGCCGGATCTTTGATGTGATGGGCGGCCTGTTGGGGCAGGGCGCGCCCGAGGCACTGAATGCAGCCGGGTTTTCCGACAGCCCGCATCTGTTTTATTCCGGCTATGACGACAAGGGGGAATGGTTCCAGTTGTTTCAGATCGGTTTTGGCGGGATACCGGGCAGACCGGCGGGGGACGGGCCGGACGGACATTCCCTGTGGCCGAGTTTTACCAATGTGCCGAATGAGTTTATTGAGGCCTACTTTCCGTTACGCATAGAGCAGTATGAACCAATCCCCGATTCCGGCGGCGCCGGTCTGCACCGCGGCGGTAACGGCCTGAGCGTGGCCTACCGGTTTCTCTGCGACGGCACTATCGCGATACATGATGAGCGCTGGCTGACCTATCCCTGGGGCGTGAACGGGGGCGAACCCGGACAGCGTTCCAGCAAACGCCTGCTACGGGTCAATGGCGAGGAACAGTGGTTGCCGTCCAAGTGCGAGAACATTGAGGTCAAGGTCGGTGATCTGCTGTACTTCAACACCTGGGGCGGCGGTGGTTGGGGCGACCCCTATCAGCGTGATCCCGAACTGGTGCAACTGGATGTGCTACGCGGCATCGTGACCCGGCAGGGGGCCGAGCGCTACGGTGTGGTGATGGGCAAGGACGGCAGTGTCGATGAGCAGGCAACCAGCAAGTTACGAAAAAAACTCACCGCCAAACGCGGTGAGACAAGTATGTTTGATTTCGGCGGCAGCATTGAAGAAATAAAGGCCAGATCGCTGGAAGAAACCCATCTCCCCCCGCCCGCGACCCCCAGTTTCTGAACGGCAAACAACGGCGCTATGGATCTGGAAAAAAAAACCTTGCGCCTGGGCGACAGGCCCGGATTGCTTATCGTAGATATGATCAAGGGCTTTACCGATCCCGCCTGCCCGCTGGGGACGGATTGCCCGCAAGTCGTCGCCGCCAACAAGCAGTTGCTTGCCGCGTTCCGTGCCGGGGCCTTGCCAATTTTTTTTACCACGGTGATCT
Source organism: Gammaproteobacteria bacterium (assembly GCA_051008185.1). GTDB lineage: Bacteria > Pseudomonadota > Gammaproteobacteria > Eutrophobiales > Eutrophobiaceae > CAXMWX01. The sequence continues at coordinate 3,739 of JBPCXW010000111.1, read as the reverse complement.
ATCGGAATGCACAACAGGCAAAGGTCTTCCGGCAAAAGGTACCGGCCCTGAATGTATTGCAAGCGGATTCCCCCTGGGTGGAGGTGGACCCGGCCCTGCAACGCCGCGAGGATGAGCCGTTGCTGGAGAAGAACTGGGCCAGCGCCTTTTTTGATACCGATCTGGCGCAACGCCTGCGAGCCGACAAGGTAGACTCGCTGGTAGTGGCCGGACTGACCACCAGTGGCTGTGTCCGCGCCACCGTAGTGGATGCGTTGCAACACGACTTTGCTGTGTTCGTGCCGAAGCAGGCGGTGGGCGACAGAAACCCGGCGGCGCATCAGGCCAATCTGTTTGATATCAGCGCCAAATACGGCGAAGTGCCGGAACTTGAACAAGTCCTTGCCCATGTTCAGGGCTTGGCAGGATAGTATTCAACAACGATGAGTAATCTGCACAATGCAGAGGAGGAGTGAGCCATGCTACTAAATGAACTTGATATCATAAGGTGGATGCATATTATCGCGATGGTGTATTGGTTGGGTGGGGAATGGGGTGTGTTCCAGACCTCGTATAATGTCATCAATCGCACATTACCTATGGATGAACGCCGTCGCCACATGGAAACCGCGTATCGCATTGATATCCTGGCCCGTACCGGCATCATCCTGTTGTTACCGCTGGGTTTGCACCTGGGCTATCTGTTAGGCGTGCAACCTTATGGCGGCATCTGGCTGCTGATTATATGGATCGTCTTTGCCGCCTGGTTGTCACTGACATGGATGGCCTTTATCAAACGGGAAACCGATACCGGCATCCGTCTGACCAGGATTGACGAGTACATCCGTTTCTTTGTGATACCGGCCTTGCTGATATGCAGTATCAGCTCACTGCTGGGATACGGGCCTTTTCTCTCCGGGCCCGGCTTGCAGTGGTTTTCCACCAAGGTGCTTGTTTATGGACTGTTGCTGGTCATCGGTTTGCAACTGCGCTTTATCATGCGCGAATGGACGATGTTATTTCGCAAACTGGCAGCAGAAGGTGATTCACCGGAGGTAGAAAACACGCTGGATCGTTCTATCCGCCGTGCTCGCAAGCTGGCTTATGTGTACTGGGTCGGCATCGCCTCGGTGGCCTTTCTGGGCGCCACCAAACCGTTCTAACACTGCCTGAGGCATAACGATGGATACAACAACAAACAGCATAACCGTGCCCACCAGAACAGTTTTATTCCTGCTCTTTCTGGTGTCATTTTTCAATTATATGGACAGGTATATGCTGGCCGTATTAACACCGGCGATTAAGGCCGATCTGGATCTGTCCGATGCCCAGATCGGTTTTATCACCGGGCTGGCGTTCACCCTGTTTTACGCCACGATGGGCATACCGATAGCCAGACTGGCCGATCGTTACAGCCGCAAGAAGATCATCTCCATCGCCCTGGCGGTGTGGAGCGCGATGACGGCCATCTGCGGTCTGGCACAAAACTTTGTCCAGTTGGCTGTCGCCAGAGTCATGGTCGGAGTAGGGGAGGCGGGTTGTAGCCCGCCATCACATTCCCTGCTTGCCGATCTGTTTCCGGTGAAACAGCGGGCGCGGGCCTTGTCTATTTATTCGCTCGGGGCACCGGTCGGGATCTTTGTCGGGTTTATGCTGGGCGGTTGGCTGACGCAATTATATAACTGGCGGATTGCGCTGTTCGCCGTCGGCATCCCCGGCATCATGTTGGCCCTGGTCACTTATACAAAACTACCGGAACCTGAACGCGGCGCGGCGGACGGGATCAAAACGGCGCAACAGCAACCGGGTTTCTGGTTCAGCCTGAAGACACTGTGTTCCAGCCCCACCTTTATGAATGTATCTCTCGCCACCGGCTTATATACGGTGCTGTGGCTGGGTGTGGTGCAATGGTTGCCATCATATTTCACCCGCTCTTTTGGGCTGGAGATCGGCACCGTCGGCACTTGGCTGGCCGTGATACTCAGCACTTCACAGATCGCCGGTATGCTGATGGGCGGGCAGATTGCCGATAAACTGGGGCACAGGGATATTCGCTGGTATGCCTGGGTGCCTGCTCTGGCTATGTTGATCTCCACCCCGATGTTCGCGCTGACCTTTCTGACCGGTAATGTCACCATTGCCTTTGCGTCCCTGTTCCTGCCTTTCATGATCGGTGTGATGCAAGGCCCGGCGAGTTTTGCGATGGCTCAGGGTCTGGCCGATGTCAGGATGCGCGCGATGGCGGCGGCACTGTTATTGTTGATCACCAATATGATCGGCGGCGGCATAGGCCCGTGGGCGATGGGTTTTATGAGCGATATGCTGGCGGCTGATTATCAGGAAGAATCGTTACGCTATTCCTTGCTGGTCGTCAGCCTGATATTCGGCTTGTGGGCCTCGCTACATTATTATCTGGCAAGCAAAACAATTCAGCGGGAGTTCAAGCTGCATCAGGGTCAAGGGGAATGACATGAGTTACGCGGCCATCAAGTTTTTGCATATCCTGCTATTGGTATTCTGGCTGGGTACCGATCTGGGGGTGTTGCTGTTGTCAAAAAAGTTTCGTGATTCGACATTGTCCGTGGAGACACGCATCACCTTGTTACAGATGGCGATGATCATTGATGTCTTGCCGCGTATCTGTTTCATTATTATGCTGCCGGTCGGTGTGCATCTGGCCAATGCCATCGGGGTGTTAGATGTCGGTGCGCTGGAACTTGCCGGTTTGTGGTTGCTGGCCCTGGTGTTATTGGCGGTGAACATGGCGGCGGCGAAAAATATGGGTAATGATCTCGGTGTCCGCCTGCAAAGACTCAACTGGTTGCTACTGGGCCTGACCGGATTGGTATTGATCGTTGCAGGTTTGTTGCCGATGTTTGGCGGTAGCCCCGTCATCGCGCCCTGGCTGGCCGCGAAATTGACGATCTACGGCTTGATCTATTGGTTGGCGATAGGCATTGATTGGGCGTTCATGCCGATCGGCAAATGTGTGGCTGAGTTGCTGGAAAAAGGCTCATCACCGGCGCTGGAACAAAATATCGCCGTGGCGTCGGATAAATCAGTTGTCTATGTCTATGCCGTTTATCTCGCCGTTGCCGCTGCCGCGTTTATCGGTGTGGCCAAGCCAGCCTTTTTGTCGTGACTTTATTCAGCACCTTGTTACAGATCATCAAACACGGCATCCGGGGTGGCCTGATCTATGTCCAGATGCAGTTTCCATTGTCCTTTGTATTGCCCGGCCCGGTCTTTTTTATAAATCAGCAATGAGCGCCCGGCATCCCGGTAAACCGAGCCATCCTGTTTGGATACCGCAGTCAAATAATACTTGCTCATAAAATGCGCGACATCGCCGTGTATTTCAATGACCTCAATATCAATCTGAAAGTCTATGGCAGACTTGCCGATACCGGCGGCAAAAAAGTTTCGGATGGCGGTTTTGCCCTTTAGTACCGGTTTGCCGTGCAAGGCCACGGTGGCATCTTCGGTGTAAAGTTGCATCAGGCCATCCAAATCTCCGGCACTGTAACGCTCAATCCACGTCTGTGCGGCGGCCCTGATGGCCTGTTCATCATCTGCTCTTGCAGGATGCACGGCCAAGCCGAGCAACAACAACAGCAGGAGGGGTCTAATTTTCATCGTGTTTGCCTCTGTCTCATTATTTCGCTTGAATATGATATTGAACTTCAATTACTCTGCAAGAGGTGTCGGTGGTACTGAACGAGGTCCCCCCACCAAAGCAGGCTTCGCCTCCTTTGGCTCC
>JBPCXW010000110.1:0-3633 GCA_051008185.1 Gammaproteobacteria bacterium | reverse complement strand
GATCAACTGGGGGCGCAGGGGACCGTCTGCGCGGGCGGGCGTTACGACGGACTGGTAGAGCAAATCGGTGGCCGACCGACACCCGCCACAGGCTTCGCGATGGGCCTGGAACGCCTGCTGGCCTTGCAACAAACCGGCACCGCCGACAAGACCGGCGCCGACATCTATCTGGTGGTGGCCGGCAGGGAGGCTGAAATACGCGGCCTGCAAATCGCCGAGCAACTGCGTGAGGCTTATGCGAACCTGCGCACCGTGCTGCACTGTGGGGGCGGCAGTTTCAAAAGCCAGATGAAGAAGGCCGATAAATCCGGTGCCGCCATCGCCCTGGTGCTGGGCGAGCAGGAAATAGCGGACAACACCATAGGCGTCAAACCGCTACGCACCGAACAGGCACAGACCAGCGTAAGCCAGACGGAACTGCTCAAACAGATAGCCGGATATTTTTGAAGCCGGAATTATTAGAACACAACAGCCAAAAAGATAGATATAATAAGCCCCGCCCGCAGGGTGTAATCACAACCGGAGGAAAACCTTGGACGTATATAGAACAGAAGAAGAACAGATAGAAGCAATGAAAAGATGGTGGCAGCACAATGCGGCCAACGCCGTTATCGCTGTCATTCTCGGCCTGGGCGCGATCTTCGGCTGGCGTCACTGGCAGAATCAAGGGCAGGAAGAGATAGAAAAGGCTTCGCGTTTGTATCAGAGAATTATCATACACACCCGCGAGCAGGATTATGAATCTGCGGAAGAATCCGCGACCACTATGTTGTCGCGATATCCTGACAGCATTTATGCCGTGTTCGCCCGGCTGATGCTGGCCAGACTGGCGGTGGAAGAGGATGATCTGGACAAGGCCGCGCAACAGTTGCAAACCGCGCTGGGACAAAATGATAACCCGACGGTTGAGCATCTGATACGAATCCGTCTCGCCCGCGTGTTACTGACGCAGGAAAAAACCGAGGACGCGGCAAGCCTGCTTGAGGTCGGTGAAACAGGTAACTTCGCCGCCAGTTATGCTGAATTGCGAGGCGATGTCAAAAGCCAACAGGGCGATGTCGCGGGTGCGCGTCAGGCTTATGAAGAGGCGATGCAAAAAGCACAAGAGGCCGGGCGCGAAGATCCCGCCGTAGAAATCAAACTGAACAATCTTGGCAAATAGCAATTTTTATGTCACGTTTATTTTTATTTTGTCTTTTATCTCTGTCAATAACCGGTTGCGCCGTCACCGAGAAAGCGAGAGGTATTTTCAAGCGAGACTCCGACAACGCCGAGCCCCCTACTCCGTTGCTTGACTTCGAACCCAGGATCAATGTTATTGAATTGTGGGAGCGGGACACCGGCATCGGCACCAGCGAACAATACCTCAAGCTGGCACCGATCATCACCGCGCAACGGCTGTTTATCGTAGATACTGAGGGCTCCTTGCAGGCATTGGACGCCACCAATGGCCGCTCGCAATGGAAGACCCGTGCCAAGGTTGGGAAAACCATTGATGACGAGGAAAGCTGGTTCCGCGGTGCAAAAATGCATGTTACCGGCGGTCCCGGTTACGGTGAAAATGTGTTGCTGATCGGCACCGAAGAAGGCGAGGTCATCGCTTTTAACGCCAACAACGGCAAGGAGATCTGGCGCACACGGGTAACCAGTGAGATTTTGTCCGCCCCGACACAATTCGCGGGGACAGCCGTGGTCAGAACACTGGACGGCAAGATCATCGGGCTGGACGGCAAAACAGGCAGACGTCTGTGGATTTATGATCGCACCGTCCCCGCACTGACCCTGCGCGGCACCAGCACGCCGGTGATCACCGAGGATACTGTCATCGCCGGTTTTGACGGTGGCAAATTGGCCGCGCTGGAACTCAGCACCGGACGCCTGTTATGGGAAACCGACATTGCCACCGCACGCGGCTCATCCGAACTTGAACGCATGGTGGATATCGATTCCGAGCCGATCATTATTGAAGGCATTATTTATGTCTCAACCTTTCAGGGTTTCATCGCCGCCGTGAAACTGGACAGCGGCAGGCTACTGTGGAACCGCGATGTCTCCTCACATTCCGGCCTCAGCGTGGATGAAAATAATGTGTATGTCACCGATGATGACAGCCATGTCTGGACACTGAACCGCCTTAGCGGCACAACGGTCTGGAAAAAAGTGGACTTGCAGGCCCGCGCTGCCAGCGCGCCCGGCAATGTGGGCAATTATATTGTCGCCGGTGACTTTGAAGGTTATCTGCACTGGATAGATAAACGCACCGGCAGGTTTGCCGCCCGCAATCGGCTTTGCCGACAAAGCATCATCGCCAAACCCATCATTGTTGGCCGCATCGTTTATGCCTATTGTTCCGATGGCAGCCTTGCCGCCTATACCTACAGATAAGTAGCACCCGTGCGGTAGAATAGACCGCCACAATATGCGAACAGTAGTAGCCAACTTATGCTTACCGTCATCACCATTATCGGCCGGCCCAATGTGGGCAAATCCACCTTGTTCAACCGCCTCACCCGGAGCCGGGATGCGCTGGTCGCCAACCGACCCGGCATTACCCGCGATCGTCATTACGCCTGCGCCACACACAATGAGCGTGACTATATGCTGGTGGATACCGGCGGCATCGGCGGCACGGCGGAAACCGGTGACGACATTGCCGCGCTGGTAACCGAACAAACCATGCAGGCCATTGATGAGGCCGACGCCGTCATCTGGCTGGTGGATGCACAGACAGGCATGACCGCCGCCGACGCAACGCTGGCCGATCAATTACGCCGGATAGAAACACCGGTGTATCTGGTGGTCAATAAGACAGAGGGGCTGGATGCCGATATGGCGGTTGCCGAGTTTTATGCCTGTGGCGGCTTTGATAATCCGCGCGCGATTTCAGCGCAGCGCGGCGACGGGGTGGAGGAGTTGATGGATGGCATCCTGCAACAGTCGCCCGCCTCAGATGATACGATTGAGATTGAACACACAGGCACAAAGATAGCGGTGATAGGCCGTCCCAATGTAGGTAAATCCACGCTGGTCAATCGTATGCTGGGCGAGGAGCGCATGCTCACCTTTGATGAGCCGGGCACTACCCGTGACAGCATTGCCATTCCTTTTACCCGGCAGGGGAAACAGTATGTCCTGATTGATACCGCCGGGATACGCCGCCGCAGTAAAATAGATGACCGGATTGAAAAGTTCAGCGTCATAAAAAGCCTGCAAGCCCTGACGCCCGCGCAGGTGGTCATTCTGGTGTTGGATGCACAGGATGCGATCACCGAGCAGGATCAACATCTGCTGGGAATTATTCATGACTCCGGCAAGTCACTGATCATCGCTATCAACAAATGGGACGGGCTGGATCAGGATCAGAGACAAAAGATTGAACACCAATTTTCCCGCAAGACGGCCTTTCTGGATTACGCCTCCACCCACCGCATATCGGCACTGCACGGCACCGGCGTCGGCAAGTTGTTCAGTAGCGTCAATGAGATAATGGAGGCCAGGCAACGTCTGTTCAAATCATCCGAGATAACCGGCTGGCTGTCTGAATGTGTGCAGGCCAATCCGCCGCCGTTGCACCGTGGCCGCCGCATCAAACTTCGCTACGCCCACCTCGGCGGCAACGATCCGGTACGCATT
>JBPCXW010000109.1:0-19029 GCA_051008185.1 Gammaproteobacteria bacterium | reverse complement strand
ATGTCGGCTCATCTCATCCTGGGGCTGAAGCAGGTCCCAAGGGTATGGCTGTTCGCCATTTAAAGAGGTACGCGAGCTGGGTTTAGAACGTCGTGAGACAGTTCGGTCCCTATCTGCCGTGGGCGTTGGAGATTTGAGAGGAGCTACTCCTAGTACGAGAGGACCGGAGTGGACGTACCCCTGGTGTTCCGGTTGTGATGCCAATCGCATTGCCGGGTAGCTACGTACGGACGGGATAACCGCTGAAAGCATCTAAGCGGGAAGCCTCCCTCAAGATGAGATCTCCCCGGGGATTTAATCCCCCTGAAGGGCCCTCGTAGACTACGAGGTTGATAGGCTGGGTGTGGAAGTACAGTAATGTATGAAGCTAACCAGTACTAATTGCCCGTGAGGCTTGACCATATAACACTCAAGTGATTTGTGTTATATGCGATACAACGACATAGATAATAGTGTGATACGCATTTTCTTTTTTTCGATTTGTTTTCCTGGCGGCTATAGCGCGTTGGAACCACCCGATCCCATCCCGAACTCGGAAGTGAAACGACGTAGCGCCGATGGTAGTACGGGGTCTCCCCGTGCGAGAGTAGGACACCGCCAGGGCTTTTATTCATAAACCCCTGCTGAGCAATCAGCAGGGGTTTTTTTTCAAGGTTTGAGGAAGTAATATGGGGGCAATATGTCATATCAACAAGAATATCGGTCTTCCATTGAGGACCCCGGCAAATTCTGGGCGGAAAAGGCCAAGCTAATTGAGTGGTATCAGGCACCACAGAATGTCCTCAGTACCGACGAGCAGGGTATCCATCGCTGGTATGCCGATGGTGAACTCAACACCTGTTACCTCGCACTTGATTACCATATTGAAAACGGCCGCGCGGATCAGCCGGCACTGATTTACGATTCGCCCGTCACCGGGCAGAAAAAGACATTCACCTACCTGCAGTTACGCGATCAGGTCGCACGTTGCGCCGGGATGCTAAAGCAATTTGGTGTTGAAAAAGGTGATCGCGTGGTTATCTATATGCCGATGATACCCGAGGCGGCCATATCAATGCTTGCCTGCGCCCGTCTCGGTGCCATTCATTCAGTCGTCTTTGGGGGGTTTGCGCCGCCTGAACTTGCTACCCGTCTGGACGATGCCAAACCGAAAGTCGTGCTGACCGCATCCTGTGGTATTGAGGTCAAACGAGTCATTGAATACAAGCCGCTGGTTGATGAGGCCATTGGTATCGCCGGCCATAAACCCGAGGCCGTTGTGGTGCTGCAACGCCCGCAAGTCACCGCCGAGCTGGATGGCCAGCGTGATCATGACTGGACCGACAGTATGCAACAGGCCGCCCCTGCGGATTGTGTGCCGGTCAACGGAACCGATCTGCTTTACATACTCTACACCTCCGGCACCACCGGCAAACCCAAGGGCGTTGTGCGTGAAAACGGCGGCCATGCGGTTGTGCTGAAGTACAGCATCAATGTCGTTTATGGTATGAACCCCGGCGAGGTTTTCTGGGCGGTATCGGATATGGGCTGGGCCGTCGGACATTCCTATATTGTCTATGGGCCACTGATCCACGGTTGCACTACCGTGCTATACGAGGGCAAGCCGGTAATGACACCGGACGCGGGTGCCTTCTGGCGAGTCGTTTCGGAATACCGGGTAAAGGCCATGTTCGCCGCCCCTACGGCGTTCCGCGCAATAAAAAAGGAAGACCCCGACGGCAAACTTGTCGGGAAGTATGATATATCCTGCCTGAAGGCCATCTTTGTCGCGGGAGAACGGCTTGACCCGCCCACTTATGAATGGCTGAGGGACATCTTCAAACTACCCATCATTGATCACTGGTGGCAGACCGAAACCGGCTGGCCTATCGCCGCGAATCTTTTGGGCCTGGGACTCGTGCCGAGCAAGGCGGGATCTTCAAGCCTGCCCGTGCCCGGCTATAAAGTAGAAATTCTTGATGACGAAGGCAAGGTATTGGGCCGCAAAGAGCAGGGTTTTATCAGCGTCAAACTGCCGTTGCCGCCGGGTTGCCTGACTTCCGTCTGGGGTGACACCGAGCGCTTCAGGAAAGAATATCTGAGCCGCTTCCCCGGCTATTTTGCGACCGGTGACGGGGGTTACTTTGATGAAGACGGCTATTTGTTCATCATGGGGCGGGTTGATGATGTCATCAATGTGGCCGGACACCGTTTGTCCACCGGCGAGATGGAAGAAATAGTCGCCGGGCATCCAATGGTGGCCGAGTGTGCCGTAATCGGCCGCAAAGACAGCCTGAAAGGTCAGATGCCGATGGGGTTTGTGGTAGTCAAGGATGTAGCCGATGCCGATAACGATGAGATCATTCGGCAGCTTATTCAGATGATGCGCGACGAAATCGGGGCGGTGGCCTCTTTCAAGGAAGTGATACTCGTGCCACGCTTGCCGAAAACCCGTTCCGGCAAGATCCTGCGCAAGACCTTGCGGGCGATGGTTGATGGGGAGGAATATACCATACCATCAACGATTGAAGACCCGGCTGTACTGGAAGAGATTGCCGGGCTGTGCAAGTTGTAGTTTCGCATCGCCTGCGGCTTGCTTTGCAAGGATTTGTCAGGTAAACTTTTAGACGAACTCAATAAAAAACCACAGGAGAAATATGATGTCTTACTATTCAGTAATCTCTCTCACGCCTACTACCGAGGACTGGATTCCGGGTTATGTCGGTCCCACAACCGCACTGGTCGCCAAACATGGGGGAAAGTATCTTGCCCGCACCGCCAGCCACGAACGCATGGAAGGTAAAGGCAAAGACCATGCACTGCAAGTCATTATAGAGTGGCCCTCAAAGGAAGCGGCCCAGGCCTTTATGAGCGACCCCGACTATCAGCCGCATCTCAAGGCACGGACTGCCGGTTCGGACAGCCACCATTGCCTCATTGAAGGCAAGGACGACCTCGCATGAGAGTTGCAAGTATCGCGGATCGGCCTGCCGACAACAGGACGAACCGACGTTTTCAAAACCCATAACCACAGGAGAAATATCATGGCTTACTACTCAGTTGGATTTTTCACACCTACTACCGAGGACTGGATCCCGGGCTACACTGAACCCACACTGGCACTGGTCGCCAAACATGGGGGAAAGTATCTGGCCCGCACCGCCAACTACGAACGTCTGGAAGGTGAGGGCAAAGACCCTGCATTGCAGGTCATTATTGAGTGGCCCTCAAAGGAGGCTGCCAAGGCCTTCATGAGCGACCCCGACTATGCGCCTCATCTGAAAGCCCGTGCCGCCGGTTCGGAAGGCCACCATTTCCTTGTTGAAGGCACCAACGACTCTGCCTGAGAGACTTGGGGAATTGTTGATGTTGTTCCCGCTCCCCCGGAGACGGGGGTCGCGGGAATAACGCTCCCGGAGGTTCCTACAGACTTAATTTTGCTCCCACTTGCACGCCGAAGGTGCGGGGGGGGCCGTAGTTGGAGAAAGTCCATAAATTACCAACAGACTGTGCCGCGGTCTGATAACGGTCATCGCTGAGGTTTTTGCCGAAGGCGGAGACATACCAGCCACCATCGGCAGAGGTCCAGGTGACACTGATATTGGAGATGGTGCGTGCTTCCAGTACGGTGTCGTACTGTCCGCCAGGCATCGGATCATCGGCATAGTAATAGGTATTTTCCTTCTCATAGTTGAAATTGAAGTTCAACCTCAAGTCCCCCAGATTGCTGTTCAGGCTGTGATAGTAAGTGAGATCGAGGCCACCTGTGTGTTTTGGTGAGCGTGTCGGTCTCTTGCCGCTGAAATCCTCCCCGGCGTCGATCATGCCGTTAGCATTCCTGTCCAGGACAAACTCATCGTATGTTGCATCCAGCCAGCCAAGATTGGCGCGTAACACCAGATTGTCAACGATCTGCAAGGTGCCTTCAAACTCTATACCTTGTGCGTCCAGAGTAGCGGCGTTAAAGGTACGGGTTTCCTGAAATGCAGTGCCGGGAATTGATACGACGGTACTACGCTGGAAGTCATCATAGGTGACATTAAAGTAGGAGACGCTGGCACGGAACCGCCCTTCAAGCATGCTGACCTTGATACCCCCCTCAAAGTTGGTGGCAAATTCAGGGTCATAAGAGCTAAGCGGAAATTGGGCAAACGTGCCGGAACCGGCCTGATCGTTATAACCGCCGCTCTTGAATCCGCGCGAGGCTGTGAAGTAGCCGAACAATTCCTCAGTGAACTGATAGGACACGGTGGCACGCCATGTCAGCTCCCCCCAGTCATTTGAAGCTTCTTGTACGCAGTTGGCACTGACTGCGGGGTTACATGGATATCTCTCAAAGTCGCCAAGGTCCAGTGGGTCCAATTCACCGTTAATCAGTTGATCTGGCGTAACGCCGAGCGCGAAGATAGCGGTACCCTCCCGCGCAATATAGTCTTTTTGTTCATCGGTCCAGCGCAGGCCGCCACCGATTTGCAATCTGTCAATGACATCAATGGTGACATCGCCAAACACCGCCCAGGAGGAGGCATCTTGTGCATTACACAGAATCAGGGGATTGTCATTGTCGAGTATATCTGGCACTGCTCCCCCGGGTATCGCACCAAAAAAATCAAGCAGACCTAACTGCTGCAATACACAGAACTCCGCATCATTTTGTTGGTAAAAGGCCCCGGCAACATAATTGATGCGCTCGGCATTGTTAGAGGCGATACGGCCCTCAAGCTGCAAGGTTTTCCTGTCATCATCACGGGTAGCGGAAAAGAAGCTGTCAAAAGGAGTGCCCAGATATTCGTTGGGCAGTCTGGATTCCTGATAACGGTAGCCTGCCAGACCATAAAAGGTATGGCTACCAAGATCCAATTCCACATTCAAATAGCCACCATCAACATCCACCCGTTGTGGCTTATCTAGCCTTGTGAGACTACTTGCGTGTATGCCCGCCTGATCCAGCGGGTCGCCTGAATCTCCAATTCCGGGAAAGCCAAAGAGATTAGCTAATTGTGAGGAGCCTCCAGGCGTGGTATTGACGACAGGCACCGGGTCACTGGAATCACGAATGATTTCGTATTGGGCCAAAACACTGAGGGCATCTGTCGGTTGCCATAAGGCCTTGAAGCGACCGGAGATGACATCTTTACCGCCTATTTTTGAACCATCACCGCGCACTGGGTCGCCTACATCACCGGCCATAGGGCCAGCTGCGGACACGGCTGTGGCTGTTGTTGAGGCAAAAGCATTCGTCGGCGTATCCACTTTGCCATTCTTGTAATAACCATCACTTTTTTGATAGATACCGGCAAACCGGAAGGCCAGGGTGTCAGCGACCGGAACATTGACGGAAAACTGCGACTTGAAATCATTGTAGCTACCGTACTGGAAACTAGCCTCCGCTTCGGTTTTGTCCAGTTCCGGGCGTTTGGTCCTGACCACGACCGCCCCGGCGGTGGTGTTTTTGCCGAACAGGGTGCCTTGCGGGCCGCGCAATACTTCAACCGATTCAACATCAAAAGGTTCAAGCAACTGGGTTTGTACATGGGGTACCACGAAGTCATCCAGAATCACCGCCACCTTGGGATCAAAATACACAATGATGTCGGTCTCCGATGCGCCACGCATCGCGAAAGAGGCGGCGTTGAAACCGGTTACGGTGGCGGCGGAAAAATTCGGCACAAAGCTCGCGATCTCGCCGATGTCCTGAGCAAACAGCTTGCTGAAATCCTCGCCGCTTACTGCAGTAACCGTGATCGGTGTGGTCTGGATATCGGTTTCACCGCGACGGGTCGCGGTTACCAGTATCTCTTCTATTACCGTGGCACCCTGGGCTGCAACCGTAACGGGTGCGGATAAAAAGCCCAGGGCAATGATGAAAGTTGCTTTGCCCAGATTGGCAAAAGATCTGAAGTCAAGATGCATATCGGTTCCCCCTTCTATGCGATGTTGTTTGAATGTAATCTGTGTTTCAGGTTGTGTGGCCCGCAGGGCGGGGTGGATGACAACCCAGTGCACTTCACCCTACTGTGGATATAGAAAAAAGTCAATCATGCCTGTTTTTTTTATGCGCCACACCTGTGGTTTTCATACAACAAGGCGCAAGGGAAGTGACTATTTTGCCTCGTGAATGTAGCGGTCCAGCTCGGCATGAAAATGCCGAACCCGTTGCTCCTGTTCCCCCCAGATAGCCCCCCTGAAGCCTCGTGACCTGACCCCCTGCTGTACATGAGGTAGCAGAAAGGCATCCTGATCCAGCACCAGCCCGAGCCGGGCCGGCTCGCCCAGCGGCACATATTCCGTGTCGGGGCGGGTCTCACCGCTCAGGTCCATGCCCTCCGGGACGCCCATCCAGTCCGGGGCCTTGTAGGTAGGGTCTGCGGCCGGGCGGAACAGGGTCATCGTGTCATAGTAGAATTTTCCCGGGTCAGTGGCATGGGGGCGGAAGCGCATCAAAAAGCAGCCTTCCGGGTGCATGCCGATCTGCACATTGGGGAAGATGCCGGTGGCCCAGCTGTCGGTGAGTTGGGCGTCGCTGAAGTGATCGTAATCAAAGCCGAGTTTTTTGGCGCGTTCGCGTTTGTGTCCGGCTATGGCGGCGCGCACATCCTGTGCGCTGCCGGTAAAGGCATTCGCATCCATACCTTCGCTGTTCATCATCTGGGCCAGACCATCATCCAGACTGTCCTGATCCCTGACCCGCGGACTTTTTTGGCCGATGGGTACGATCATACGGCTGGCACCGTGGGGATACAGGTCATACTGGGTGCCGATATCTACCATCACGCCTTGCGTTTCCGGATGTACAACGTGCAGGTGATAGGTTTCATAAAACGCATCCACACCGGTCTTCCAGTTTGCCGCCCATTCACCAACCACATGACGCACCACGAACATTTTATCTATACCATATTGTTCCAGATAACCTTCGGGTAAACCGATACGCTCCGCCAGTGGCGGTGCATCATCGTCCAGATTGATAAAGATAATACCGGCCTTGGTTTCACAGCGTACTTCCGTCATCCCCGGACGGTGGCAAACCACCTCCGGACGAAAGGTTTCTTCATCGGTGATCTTGTTCAGGCAACCATTCAGGCCATATTCCCATGAGTGAAAAGTGCAGGTGAATTGTGACAGGCTGCCACGATCATTGAATAGCAGACGGTTACCCCTGTGGGCGCAAACATTATAAAAAGCCTTGACCGAGTGATCCTCCTGCCGGACTACAATAATCTCTTCGCCCCTGATGCGGTACAGCAGGTAGTCGCCGGTTTCAGGTATTTCCGATTCCACCCCGGCGATTTGCCAGACCTTGGTCCACAGGCGTTCCCATTCCAGCTCCATGAAGTCGGCATCATAATAGCGGGACGGGTCCAGGATCTCGGTGCCGTTATCAATATACGGTTGTTTTCCCTCAAGTGAATCATTTGAGGCATCGGGGGCGACTTGCCAGCTTTCAACGACATTATCAGTCATGGTTTTTACCTTCTCAGTATTAGTATTCCAGTTTGAATTCGTCGGGCACACCCGCCGGCCAGAGTTGTCCCCATTGCTGGTTGCCTCCATCTACTGTCAGCACTTCACCGGTGATAAATTTGCCGGACGGGGCGGCCAGATACACCACGGCTGAGCTGATGTCGTAGGCATCGCCCAGTGTGCGCATCGGGTTGGTGTCCTTGAATTTTTCTGCCGCTTCCGGAGGATAAACATTGAAACCCTCGGTGGCGACAGAGCCGGGTGAGACGCAATTAACCCGTATATTCATCGGCGCCCATTCGGTGGCCAGGGTTTTGCTCAGGTAGATAACACCGGCACGGGCGGCGCAGGTATGGGCAACCTGCGGCATGCCGCGTGCCACATTGGCAACGATGTTGACGACGTTCCCGGCATGCTTATGCTCGCGCCACAGGTGTGCTGCGGATTGCATCATGTACCAACTGCCGTTGAGGTTGGTATCAATCACCGCATTCCAGCCCTTGACGGTAAAATCAATGGCCGACTGGGGATATTGTCCGCCCGCATTATTGACCAGTATGTCCAGCTTGCCGTATTTGTCCCAGGTCTGTTTGATCAAGGCTTGCACTTGATCCGGGTCACGAATGGTCATGGCCTGATAGGCGATGTCTTTATCGCAATGCTGTTTTATTGCTTCGGCGGCAGAGATCAGTTTCTCCTCACTGCGGCCGCAAATCATGACCTCCGCACCCAGACGTGCAAACAAAAATGTCATCGCCCGGCCCAGACCGCTGCCGCCGCCGGATATCAGGGCGACCTGTCCTTTCAGCAAATCGTCTTTGAATATGATCGGGTAATCAGCCAACTCGGCATCGCTCATTCCCCAACGTTTTTCTTCTATCCTGTTACCCACTTTTTCCGCTGTACTGGACATTGTCATTTTCTCGCTTTTTGTCAGGCGGCAAGTAAACCGAATACCGATACGCTTGCTACGTTACGCACGGGTATGCCGCCCAGGTTGTGTGTTAATCCAAGAGCAGGGTTGGAAAGCTGACGTTCACCGGCCCTTCCCCGTAGTTGTAGATACATTTCATATACCATACGCAGACCGCTGGCACCGATGGGATGACCAAAACACTTCAGGCCGCCATCAATCTGACAAGGTATGTTACCGTCTGCATCGTAAACCCCATCCAATATATCGTTGATCGCCCGGCCCTGTTCGGACAGATACAGATCTTCCATCACCACTAACTCGGTAATGGAAAAGCAATCATGTACTTCAAGCATATCCAGTTCTTTTTTCGGATCCTTAATCCCGGCCTCCCGGTAAGCACGTTGTGCCGCCAGACGGGTGGTGACTGTGTAACTGCCATCCCATTCACTGTCGGACATCTCGTAACCGTTGCTCGGGGCAAGTTGCATTGCCTTGACCGTAACAAAATCTTTCAGGCCTCTGGCACGGGCGTTTTCCACCGAGGTGACTATGGCGCAGGCCGCACCATCGCTGACGCCGCAACAATCATACAGGCCCAGGGGATAGGCGATCATCGGTGCATTCAATGCCTGTTCCGGTGTGATCTTCCGGTGCAAATGCGCCTTCGGATTTTTCATCGCGTTGGCATGGCTTTTGACAGAGACGTGTGCCATGGCCTGTTTCATTTCATCGATGCTACGTTTGTGTGTGGCGGCATAGGCACTGGCGAGTTGGGCAAAGGAGCCGGGTGCGGTGCTGTTGGGTAGCCACATATCTTCAAAAGTGCCTTTGGTGCGTTCCGGCAGGCCGGCGTAGCCGGTGTCCTTGAGTTTTTCCACGCCCAGGGCCAGGGCGGTATCGCAGGCACCGGCGGCCACCGCATAAACCGCGCCGCGCAATGCTTCGGTGCCGGTGGCGCAGAGATTCTCAACCCGTGTGACCGGGATATTGGGCAGGCGTAGTGTTTGACTCAGTGGCAATGCCGATTTGCCGCTGTTTTGTTCCTGAAAAAATACGCCCAGCCAGGCGGCCTCAATCTCCGGTTTATCCATGGCCGCATCGGCAATGGCCTCCTGAAAGGCCTCCAGCATCAGTTCTTCGTGGCCGCAGTCCCAGCGCTCGCCAAAGCGCGAGCAACCCATGCCGATAATGGCGACCTTGTCTGCAATACCCGTAGCCATCAGCGTTTGCCTCCTGTGTCGGTATGCGGGGCGGGTTTCCAGAAGTAACGGCGGAAGTTTCTTTTGTTGTCAAAATCCTTGATCCTGAATGCCATGCGTACGGTTTGATTGACGGCTAATTCGCCGATACTGAAATCAGTGAATTCCATCATCACATTGGCACCGTCGGGAAAGGTTACATTGCCGTAAATGAGAGGCGGGCAGGGCGTGTAGGCCAGCCAGTCTTCGGTGAAGGACTTTACCTTGCCTGTGAGCTCGGCCAGCGATTCCGGGGCCTGTGTATCAGTTTCATCGCAACGTACGCAGACCGGGGTCTTGGGGAATTGCAACATCCCGCAACTTGTACAACGGCCGCCGATGAAACCGGTGATGGCGTCACGTTTGCGATAGAAGGTTGACAGGGCGGTGCGATTATCGCGCTCGGCACGGATGCCGTAATCCAGATCAAGCTGTTGTCTCAGCACCAGATAACGGATGTAGTTGTCATCGGTGTTTTTAATTTGTATGGACTGGTTGAATTTTTGTTGTGCCTGCGACTGTGTGATCTTGTCGGTGGCCTGGAATATCAGTACATCCACCCCCTGACCAAAACCGACCAGCAATATGTTTTCTCCGGGCTTGGCCCGGGCCAGTGCCGAACTGAGTAACATGATGGGTTGTGTTACACCGCTGTCACCGATCTCGTCGTGCAGTGGATTGGTGACATTGGCATTATCAAACTGTAACTTTTTCGCCAATGCCCCGGCTACCGAAACCGGGCCGGCGAGGGCAAAGTGATGGATGTCGGCGGGCTGCAAGGTGGTCATCTCCAACACGTGTTTGATCGCATCGGGGACGATCTTGAAATAACCCTCGTCCCGCACCCAGCGTTGTTCCAGGGCGTAATCAAAGCTGCTTTCCCGGCTTCTGAATTGATCCACCAGGTCTCTGTGGATGGAGGCGCTGGCTATCGGCACTGCGATTGGGTCGTTTTTGCCTAACAGCAAGGCGGCGGCGGCATGACCGTAGGTCAGTTCCTGAACGCTGCCGGGTTTGGCCTCGCGGCAGTCGGCGGCAAGTAGCAAGGTGTTTTTATCTTGCCCGCTGACATTCATCGCGCGTATCAGGGCGGAACTGGCGGCGCGACGGCTGCCACTGCTGTCAGCATTGCCGACGTTTTCGTTCAGGTTCAGGGCATCAACCGCGATACCGCTATTGCTGCGATCGGCGAACGGCAAGGTGGTGCTGGCCAGGGTAACCGTGCCTACGGAGGCACGTTCAAACCCGTCCAGACAATGTCGGCCTGCTTCAACGGCCATCGTGATGGCATCTTCATCCCAGTTGGCCACTGCGCGGCTACCGGAGGCCAGGGCTTGGAGCCCCGGTGTCGCCCAGCCTACGGCATCGGCTATGGCCTTGCGTTGCAGACGCATTGTTGGCACATAAGTGCCGAAAGAAATGATACCGATGTTGTTTTGCATTTTCAGGTGCCGTCCTTACGGTTGTTCAACATAGGGTGCAAGTGTGGGTTGAACCTGCAAGTGTGTGGGTATCTTGTCAGGCCCGATACGTCTGTCCAGTTCTTCGTGCCAGTGATAGATGCGGCGTTCCTGATAGCACAGGTTGATGCCCTTGAAGCCGTCTGATTCCACAGAGCCCTGGATCTGCGGGGCGAACTGGGTGTCTTCATAAAGGATGCGCTCAAAGTTGGCTATGCGTGTTTGCCATAAATCGTGTTGTGCCGGGTCGTCCGTTGTGGGGGCGAACCAGTGACAATCTATCTGCATGGTGGCCGGGCCGGTGGGCCAGAATGTCAGGAAAGGCATACCTGTGGATGCCATCGGCGAGACCAGATTGGGATAAAAGTTGTAGGAGATATTATTCCTGGCCGGGATTTCAGTTACGGTCGGGATCTCTTGCATGCCTACGGTGCCGGGATCGATCCAGTCCTCACGGCGATTCGGTGTGGTCATCAGTGAATGGCCTTTGGGCCAGAGATTGATGGTGGTGCCGCGGTGATCGAGAAAACGATCAACGGTATCTTTATGGATGGAGGCCAGATGATAGACCTCCAGAAACGCATCCATCATTACCTTGATGTTGCAGGCGACATCGTAAGTTGCGGAATGAATGTGCCGTATGTTGTCGGGTTGGAATTGTGTCAGTTGTTCCGTGATCGGTTGGAAATGTTTATGCAGGGGTTCGGCGTCGGGGTCTTCATTGATAAATATCCAGTTGCCGATGCGGTCGCAATGCACCCTGACCAGGGCATAACAACTCATGTCAAAATCGGGGAAGTCCCGTTTGTCCCGTAGTGCCACCAGCTCGCCTTGCAGATTGTATGTCCAGCCGTGATAGCCGCAGGTTACACGTTCGGCCAGTGTGCCGTTGGCGGTTTTTACAATCGGGCCGCCACGATGCCGACAGGTATTGTAAAAAGCACCTACCTGCCCGGCCTGATCGCGGATGATCAGGATCGGGGAACCGGTCTTTTCCCACAGCATGAAACTGCCGGGTTCGGGCAACTGATCGATATGGCAGGCGTAGAGCCAGGACTTTTTCCAGAGGTATTTCTGTTCCAGTGCCAGGAATTCGGGATCAGTATAGCGCCCGCCCGGGATGGCAGGCAGTGGTGGAAAACCGTCAGGCGGAGTCTTGCGGTCGCGCTCATACTCCATACCCTGTTTTATGTTTTGTATAAATGTGGCGTCCATAGGCTTATTATAGGCCGCTGTCGGGGAAAAACAAACAGGCGTGATTGTTTTTTTATCGTTATGGGGTCATAATGCGGTGGTCTATTTTACCCGTGCCCCGGCTCATGACAGGACTGATTTTACACCACTTTGATATATCACCTTTTGCGGAAAAAGCCCGTTTAATCATAGGCTTGAAGGGCCTTGACTGGCATTCCGTGCAGATCCCGCTGGTGATGCCCAAGCCCGATTTGACGGCCTTGACTGGCGGCTATCGCAAAACGCCGGTATTACAGTGTGGTGCCGAGATTTATTGTGATACCCAGCGCATCGCGCTGGAACTGGAGCGGCGGTTTCCGCGGCCCAGCCTGTTTCCGGGCGCCAATGCCGGCATGGCCAGGGCGCTGGGTTATTGGAGCGACCGCAACTTTTTTGAGCCCGGTGCCGGTTTGTCCATGGGGGTGAATGAGGAAATCCCGGAACCGGTGTTACAAGACCGGAAAGCGTTTTTCAATTTTATGGATTTTGACACCCTGACGGACAACATCCCGCATCTTTATTCGCAACTACTGGCCCATGTCGCGCTGGTGGAAGAGCAACTGGGCGATGGGCGCGACTATCTGTTCGGTGCCGAACCCGGTCTGGCCGACATCAATGCCTACTTTGTGGTGTGGATGGTGCGTAACAATGTGCCGCCGGTGGGTGAGTATCTTGCGCCTTATACCGGCGTGGCGGCGTGGGAGCAACGCATGGCGGCAATAGGTCATGGGCAACGCAGTGAGATGGAGGCGGAGCAGGCGTTACAGATCGCGCGCGAAACCGCAGTGGCTGATGGCAAAGGTGTGGCGGATGGCGACCCGCTGGATTTTAAGGCAGGGGATGATGTGATTGTGGAACCCGATGATTATGGCAAGGCACCGGTAGAGGGTAAGTTGATCACGCTTGATGCTCGCGAGATCAGTATTCGGCGTGTGGATGATCGGGCCGGTGAAGTGAATGTGCATTTTCCGCGTGCCGGTTATCGTGTCAGGTGGTAGCCCCTGTTGATTGGTGGCGGTGCTTGCTCAAACCACTTGTGCGGCCTGCAACTTTTCTATTTCTTCTTTGCTGTAACCCAACTCCTGCAAAATTTCTTGTGTGTGCTCACCGAGGGTAGGCGGTCGTTGCCGGATGCCGCCGCCTGTTCCCGAAAAGTTTAGAGGCAAGTCGGCAACCGGTGCCGGTTTGGGCAGGCCGGGGTAATTCACTTGTTGCAGGAACTGCATCGCGGCCACCTGAGGATGGTCCAGGGCTTGTTGCAGGTTCAGTACCGGGCCGGCGGGGACACCGGCATCGGCCAGTTTTTGCAAGACCTGTTCTGTCGTGTATTGTTTGCACCATTGGCCCATACGCTCGCAGAGTTTATCCCGTTGATCGCCACGAGCCTGATCGGTTTGCAAATCTTTATCATCCGACCATTCCTCTGCGCCAATGAGTTTGGCACAACGTTGGAATAAACCGCTGCCTACGACATGGATGAGGATAAAACCATCACGGGTGGCAAATACATCAGAGGGTGCCGAGGTTTGCACACGGTTGGCACTGGGTTGACGGTTAAGACCTGTTACGCCTTGTTCTATCAGGTGTGAGTTGAACACGGCCAGTGCCGTGCCTAACAAGGTGGCTTCCACATGTCGGCCATTACCGGTTTGGCGCCGTTCGTACAAGGCGGCCAAGGTGCCGAAGGCGGACATCACTGCGGTGTTGTAATCCACATAGGGGGCGGCTGCTTTTGCCGGTTGGGTATCGGTGCCGGTCATATAAGCGGCGCCGGACATGGCCTGGCCGATACCGTCAAAACCACCTTTTTGACTCCATGGGCCCTTGTCGCCGAATGCGGTTTGGGTGGTCAGGATAATATCCGGTTTGATGGTGCGGAGTGTTGCGTAGTCCAGGCCCAGGGACTGCAAGGTTTGTGGTGGCAGGTTGGCGACGACGACATCGGCGGTTGCAATCAGGCGTTTGATGATTTCCTGCCCCGGTTCGGTTTTCGGGGCCAGTGTCAGGGAGCGTTTGTTGCAGGATACCTGCATGAATACACTGCCATCGCCTGATTTAGTCAGGGGTGCGATATAACGATCTTCGCCGCCGCCGGGTTTTTCAATACGTATTACGTCGGCCCCCAGATAGCCGAGCAAGGTTGCACAATAGGGGCCGGCCACATAGCGGCCAAAGTCCAGTACCCGGATACCGTTGAGGATGTTTGTGATTTCTGCTTTATCGGTCATTTGTTGAGTGTTGGGTATGATAAAAATAACGATCATCTTTGCTTTTTTTCTAATATGACGCAAAGTATACTGTCCTGAGGTATCCCGTCAAATTTGGAGGACAGACTTCGTGGATTTTCAACTAACACAGGAACAAACGCAATTAAAAGAATCCGTGCGGCGTTATGCACAGGATAAATTACCTGCCATTGCCGAAGCAATAGAGGAGAAGGGTGAAGCACCCGCTCGCGAACTGATAAAAGAATATGCCGAGATGGGTTTTCTGGGGGTGAATATCCCCGAAGATCTGGGGGGCATGGGGCTTGGTAATCTTGAGGCCCTGATCGTGGTGGAGCAGGTGGGGCAGGTCTCATCGGCGGTTGCCTTCCCGGTATTTGAATCCTGTGTCGGGCCGGTCAAGGCGATTGAAAGGTTTGCTCAGGACAGTTTAAAGCAACGGGTTATTCCGGCTGTTTGTGCCGGCGATATGATGGTGGCAGTGGCGATGTCGGAGCCCGGTGCGGGTTCGGCGTTGACCGATCTTGCCACCCGTGCCGCACATAAAGGCGACAAGGTGGTGTTGAATGGCACCAAACGCTGGTGTTCCGGTGGCGGACATGCTGATGCTTATGTGGTGTATTGCAAGATGTCTGATGATCCGGGGGCGAAAAGTATCGGTGCGGTGTTGGTGGAGAAAGGGACGGAGGGGATGAGTTTTGGCAGGCCGGAATCTCTGATGGGGTTTCGCGGTGTGCCGTCTTCGGATATTTATTTTGATGATGTGACCGTGCCGGAAGAAAATATCATCGTCCCGGCCGGGGGGTTTAAACAACTGATGGAGGCCTTTGATCTGGAACGCTGTGGTAATGCCACCATGGCCCTGGCGCAGGCGGCGGCGGCATTGGAACAGGTAGTTGAATATGTGCAGGAGCGTCGGCAATTCGGCAAACCTATCGTGGATTTTCAGGCCGTGCAGCTGAAACTGGCGGAGATGCGTATGCAAGTTGATGCGGCACGTTTGTTGATCTACCGTGCGGCATCAAATGCGGAAACCGGTATGCCGAGTATGCAAGAGTCTTCCATTGCAAAATGTTACGCCAATGAAATTGCCAGAACGGTAACCGGTAATGCCTTGCAGCTTATGGGGGGCTACGGTTATTCCAAAGAGTATCCGATGGAGCGGCGGTTTCGCGATGCCTGGGGTTGGGGCATAGCCGGTGGTGCCATTGATATACAGAAGGTCAATATCGCCAGTGCGATGATAGGGCGACGGTTTGATCAGAGGAAATAATCGGGGCTATACCTTGACCTTGATTTGATCGGCGACTACTTTTACCTGAAAAGTGTGTAGCGGTTGAAAGGCCGGCTGGCCGAGCACGCTGCCATCGCGCACATCAAAGATCGCACCGTGCAACGGACAAAGCAGTTTATGGGCGCGCAGGCGGCCTTTGTCAAAAGTGGCATTGGCGTGGGTGCATTGGTTCTGTACGGCATGGAATGTATCGCCCACCTTGCATAGCACCACAGCCGTGCCATTGACATCAAAGCAATAGACCTTGTTGCTCTCAATTTCATTTATATTGGCGACACTGACAAAGCCGTTATCCACGATGTAGCCTCTTTGGGGTTCATTAAATCATAGAGTTAAGCCACTTTAGCATTGATGTCCGGTAAAAAAAACAATCGTGAGGCTTGCCCGGTATCAGGCTGGTGGGATAACATAGACCTTACTCACGTGATGATGAAGCAACCGTAGAGGAGAATAACAATGAAATCGTATGACACCTATAAACGGGGGGACAGAAAATGCTGACATTTGTAGCCAGAATGAAAGTCAAGGCGGGAAAGGAACAAGAGTTTATCCGTCTGGCAAAAGAACTCACCGGGGAAGTGCTGGAGCATGAGCCTGATACCAAGCTCTACTGCTTTTATCGTTTGCGCGAAGAAGATCGCGGTTTTGCCGTGATTGAATCTTTTACAGACGATGCGGCGGAAGAGGCTCATCGTAATACAGCGCATTTTAACCAGCTTGCCCCTGCGCTCATTGATTGTCTGGATGGGGATTATGTGCGCGAATATCTGGATCCGCTGGAATAATCGTTTATCAAGGGTTCAAGCAAGATGAGTGAACTCTCCGGAGAAAGGGTACGGGCGACAACCCTCGGCGATCTGCTGATGATTGCCGCTGATGCCTATCCCGATACGGCTGCTGTGGTCTTGCCTGATAAACGCAGCAGCTATGCCGCACTCAGGGATCGTGCCATCGCAAGGGCCAGAACACTCAGGGCTCTGGGTGTGGGGCCGGGCGACCATGTGGGTTTGTTATTGCCCACCTGTATGGATTTTGTTGATACTCTGTTTGCCGTTGCGATGTTGGGGGCGGTAACGGTGCCCATCAATGCCCGTTACAGGCCGCCGGAGATCGCCTATGTTACCGAGAATGCCGATCTGATGGTTTTGATTACTTCAGATGAGTTTGATGATGCGGTGAATTATGTGGAACGGATACACGCGGCCTTTCCTGATTTAAAAGACAATAGCGATCCTTTTCAGGTGTCTGTCGCAGCCGCGCCCAAACTGAATAATGTTGTTGTATATGGTGATTCAGGTTCGCCGGGTATGTTGACGCAAAAGCAGTTGGATGCCTTGCAGGAACAGGTTCACGAAGACGAAGTTCATTTAAGGCGTATTCAAACTTGTCTCGGTGGTACTGCATTGATCTTGTACACATCCGGCACCACATCAAACCCCAAAGGTTGCATGATCCCGCATGAGTCTATTGTGCGAAACAGCAGTGCCCTGGGGCGACGCTATGAGTTAGGCCATGAAGACAGTTTTTGGGCGCCTTTACCGATGTTTCATATCGCTGCTATCTTGCCGATGGTGACTATATTTGATGCAGGTGGAACCTATGTGACCACACCGCGGTTTGAAGCAGGTGAGGCGCTGAAGATGCTGGAAGCCGAGAAAGTTACGGCAACCTATCCGGCTTTTTGGACCATCATGTCTGATTTGGTTAATCACCCGGATTTTCAAAAGACCGATCTGTCCCGCATTAAAGTAATGAATGCCAACTTTGCCGTGCAACCCGCATTCGTCGGTGAAACCATGGAAAAGGCCATGCCGGATACCGTATTCGTCGGCACTTTTGGTATGACGGAGGCCTCCGGTACTGTCTCCACCAATAAACTGGATGACAGCCGTGAGCAACGTTTCACCCGTTTGGGTACGCCTTTGCCCGGTATTGAAGTCAAGATTATGAATCCGGAAACCGGAGAGGAAGCAGGTGTCAATGAGCAGGGTGACACCTGGATACGCGGCAACGGGATCTTTACCCGATATTACAAATCACCGGAAAAAACCGCCGAGGCACTGGATGCCGAGGGCTGGTTTCATTCCGGGGATATATGTTCTATTGATGCACAGGGGCAATTATTATTCCATGGCCGCTTGAAAGATATGCTAAAAGTGGGTGGTGAGAACGTGGCAGCGGCGGAGATTGAGGCTTGTTTGCAGCAACATTCGGCGGTCAAGCTGGCGCAGGTGGTCGGGATACCGGATCCCCGTTTGCAGGAGGTAGCCGCGGCGTTTGTAGAACTTGACAGCAGTGAACAGGCCGGCGAGCAGGAGTTGATCGATTTTTGTAAGGATAAAATAGCCGGATTTAAAGTGCCGAGGCATATCAGGCTGGTGCAAACGTGGCCGATGTCGGCGACAAAAATTCAGAAATTCAGATTAAAAGAGCAAATCATCAAAGAGTTGGGACTGGAACAGGAGGATTAAATATGACTGTATTTATCGCAAAACTGGTTGTTAAAGCAGGCAAAGAAGAAGAGTTTGAAAAACTGCAACAGGAATTATCCGAGCTTACCCATGAAAACGAGCCCGATGCGCTTGTGTATGATGTGATACGGCATCGTGAGCAACCGCAAACCTATATGGTTTACGGGCGTTTCAAGGATGAGGCGGCGTTTGATCTGCATCAACAGAGCGGGTTTCACGAACGTCTGGTGCCGCCCATTCTGGAATGTCTTGCAGAGGAGATGGATTTACAGTTCTTTGATTGGGTGGCATAAGCCGTAACAGCGCATCTGCGCTGATTATTAAATTTGCAAGTTCGCCGCCCAGCGAATGCCGCGACGTAGCAACTCATAATAAATGGGTTGTTCCCAGCTGCAACGCTCAACCCGGTAGTATTCATCCGTCAGGGGTTGCATATCATATTTCCCGCGACAGTGGCCAAGCGTCAGGTATAACACCTCACCGGCTGCGTAAGGGTGCAGGTAGAAGACCAGATGTTTGCTGTCGTCCTCCCAGTCAGAGTGTTCAAAGTCGTTCAGTGTGCCTTTGTATTCGCAATGCAGTAATGGCGTATTCTCACCGTGATATTCAGCCAGATACAGTTCGTCGGTGGTCTCGAACGGTTCGATGCCTTGCACCAGCGGGTGATCCGGTTTGCTAACCTGCACGAGGAACGGCGCAATCGGCGGATGGGCTTGAAACTGGCTGCCGAGCATCTGCATATACAGAGG
>JBPCXW010000108.1:0-4353 GCA_051008185.1 Gammaproteobacteria bacterium | reverse complement strand
GGAGCCAAAGGAGGCGAAGCCTGCTTTGGTGGGGGGTCGCACTTCAGTCCGCCCCGGTTTCCTGATTGAGTACCGCCAGAAACCCTTCGCCGTATTTCTCAAGTTTATGTTGCCCGACACCCGGCAAGGTGGCGAATTCTGCGAGGTTGCGCGGCACCTCCGCGGCCATTAGCTTGAGTGTGCTGTCATGGAAGATGACATAAGGCGGTACGCCTTGTTCCTTTGCGAGGCTTGTGCGGTGTTCCCGCAGTTTTTCCCACAGGCCGGGATCAACATCTTCCGGTATGGCCGTTCGGGCAGTTTGTCTGGCGATCTTTTGCGGCCTGTCCCGACGCAGGCTGATCTGTTCCTCGCCGCGTAACAGGGTGCGGGATTTTTCTTCCAGAAACAGCGCGCCGAAGCGGTCGGCATCAACCCGGATATAACCTCGCACAACCAGTTGTCTGAAAACAGAGTGCCACTCATTGAACGCAAGGTCTTTGCCGATGCCATAGACATTCAGGTGGTGATGACCAAACTGCAAGATCTTGGCCGACTCCTCACCACGCAACACATCAATAAGATGATTGACACCGAATCGCTGGCCGGTACGGTAAACGGTACTCAAGGCCTTTCGCACCGCCTCGGTGCCCTCCCAGGTCTCAACCGGATGCAGGCAGTTGTCACAGTTGTCGCATTGTTCCGGGGATGCTTCATCAAAGTAGTCAAGCAGGACATGACGCCGACATGTCGTGACCTCACAAAACCCCAGCATCGCGTTCAGCTTGATCCGTTCAACACGTTTATGCTGATCATCGCCTTCCGATTTTTCCAGCATCTGCCGCAGCTTGGCGACATCCTGCAGGCCATAAACCATCCATGCATTGGCAGGCAGGCCGTCGCGCCCGCTACGTCCGGTTTCCTGATAGTAGGCCTCAATAGTCTTCGGCAGGTGCAGATGTGCGACGAAGCGAACATCAGGTTTGTCTATACCCATGCCGAAGGCGATGGTGGCAACGATAATCACGCCTTCCTCTCTCAGGAACCGGGCCTGATGCGCCCCGCGATCCGCGGCGGAAAGCCCGGCGTGATAGGGCAGGGCGGTAAGGCCGCGCTCTGTGAGCCACTCCGCCGTTTCTTCGGTTTTCTTTCGGGACAGGCAATAAACGATCCCGGCATCGCCGGGGTGCTCGTTCTTGAGAAAGGCGAGCAGTTGATTGCGCGGGCTGTTCTTGAGACTGATGCGGTAGCGGATGTTGGGACGGTCAAAGCCGGCGAGGAAGAGTTTGGCATCCCCGAGATCCAGTCTGGAGATGATCTCCTTGCGGGTTCTGGTATCGGCGGTCGCCGTCAGGGCGATGCGGGGTACGGTCGGGAAGGTCTCGTGCAACAGGTTGAGTGCCAGATAGTCCTCGCGAAAATCATGTCCCCACTGCGAGACACAGTGCGCCTCGTCAATCGCAAACAGACTGATGTTGATCTCCGAGAGCAGGGCCAGAGTGCGTTCACGGGTCAGCCGTTCCGGCGCGAGATACAGCAGATCAAGTTCGTCTCTTCGCAGCGCATCTTCCACCTTGTCCAATTCGGTGAAGGCCAGACTTGAATTCAGAAAACTGGCACGTACGCCCAGTTGTCGCAGTGCCGTCACCTGATCCTGCATCAGGGCGATAAGAGGAGAGATCACAATACCCACTCCGGTCCGCAACATGGCCGGGATTTGGTAGCACACGGATTTACCGCCCCCGGTCGGCATCAACACCAGGGCATCCTGTCCCGCCATCAGCGTGTCAATCACCTCCGCCTGCGGCGCGCGGAATGACTCAAAGCCGAACACATCTTGCAACAGGGTCAGGGGTGTCGGCATGTCGGGGGATGCCGTACAGGGTAGTTTATGAGGCGATTTTGCCATATTTCCCTCCTTGGGGGGTCCGGTATAGAACAGGGTCGCATTCTACCACTTTTTTTGCACTATGCAAACTTGGGGTGGCTTGGCATTGTCCCCCCACCAAAGCAGGCTTCGCCTCCTTTGGCTCCCCCTCAAGGGGGGAGCTATTCGTGCCAGTGTTACTCCCCGGTAAGGGGTTCCTCATGTTGTTACTGCTCCCCCCTTGAGGGGGAGCCGGTGGCACAAGGGCGTTAGCCCGTAGTGGCTCCGGTGGGGGGATGGCAACACGACGGCGAACGGTATAGAATAGCCCCCATATTAGACCAACCCTCTGGATTGAACATGCAAATAACATTAGCTAACCCGCGCGGATTTTGTGCCGGTGTTGATCGGGCCATTGATATTGTTGAACGGGCACTGGAATTGTTCGGTGCCCCCGTTTATGTGCGGCATGAGGTGGTGCATAACAAATATGTGGTGGATAGCCTGCGGGAAAAAGGGGCGGTGTTTGTGGAAGAACTGGACGAGGTGCCTAATGATGCGACCGTCATATTCAGTGCCCACGGTGTCTCCAAGGCGGTGCGGGAAGTGGCCTCCGAACGCGGGCTGCGGGTGTTTGATGCGATCTGTCCTCTGGTGACCAAGGTGCATATGGAGGTCGGGCGATATCAGGATGAGGGGCGTGAATGTATCCTGATCGGCCATGCCGGTCATCCTGAGGTGGAGGGCACCATCGGCCAGTATGAGGCGAAACATCCGGGGGCCGGTATGTATCTGGTGGAATCGGTGGAGGATGTGCAAAAGTTGCAGGTGAACAAGCCTGGTTTTCTGGCGTTTGTTACGCAGACTACCTTGTCCATGGATGATACAGCGAAAGTGATTGATGCCTTGCGTAGCCGTTTCCCCGATATCGTCGGGCCGAAGAAGGAGGATATCTGCTATGCCACGCAAAACCGTCAGGATGCGGTGAAGAAATTGACCGGCGAGTGTGATCTGATCCTGGTGGTGGGCTCGCAGAACAGTTCCAATTCCACCCGGCTGATGGAGATCTCGCAGAAGAAAGGGGTGCCTGCTTACCTGATTGACAATGCCTCGGAGATTCGCAGTGAATGGTTGCAGGGCAAGATCCGTGTCGGCCTGACTGCCGGGGCCTCGGCCCCTGAGGTGTTGGTTGAGGAGGTGATCAATGCGTTGAAAGAAGCCGGGGCCGATGTGGTGGCCGAGGCGCCGGGGATCAGGGAGAGTGTGGTGTTTTCGTTGCCCAGAGAATTGGCGGGGGGCGAGAAAACCGGCGCCGTTGATTGAGAAGCGGTTGATTGAATAGTGAAAGGCCGGAATAGCTCAGGCGGTAGAGCGGCGCATTCGTAATGCGTAGGTCGGGAGTTCGAGTCTCCCTTCCGGCACCAGTCAGTTTTGGTTTTCGTCCGGCTCGTTGTTGATCGTGACGGGTTGAATGTCCAGGTCCATTTCCATCTCCGGTATCCAGCAGTGTTCATCAATGGCTTGCAGGATTATTTCCAGGGTACGGCCGGCGAACAGATTGTCGCCATCAAATATATTATGCTTGCCGCCTTTCAGTATCCGCACAGTGATATCGTCACGGTGTTTCAGTTCCTCCGCTGTGGGCGGCAAGACGAAGTCGTCACCGCCGAAGATGAGCAGAAAGGGTAGCGGAATATCCGGTAAGCGTTTCATTGCCTCCCTGCCGGCGGCCAATACGTTTGCTGCGGTATGTACGCTGATATGCCCCTTGAATACCTTTTCATCGGTTTCTATCGTGCTGAGAAAGACCTCGTCATCCGAGATGTTACTTGCTTCTATGGGTTTGTACGGGATATTCACTATATGACGCGACAGAAAAGCCAGTACCGGTGAGAAAAACTCTGTCACCGGTGTGTCATGGGTGATCTTCAGTGCCGGACTCATTCCTACGACCAGATCCACACGGCTTTGCAATATCCTGCCGATCTGTTTATTTGCGTTGTCCAGTACCGTCAGGGCATGTACCACCAGAGAGAAGCCATAAGAATATCCCATCAACACCAGCGGCAGATGCAACGGGAAATGTCGGCGAATGGCGCGCACGATGCTGTGCCAGACGAGTAGGACATGTTCATTGTAATCTTCAATGCTGCAACGTTCGCCGGGGCTGTAGCCATGGCCCAGCAGGTCAAAACTCAGGATGTGGCAGCCTTCATCGGTTAGCTGTTTGAAAAAGAAATCGTGGGTGCCGGCGTGGTCGCGCAGGCCATGTACGAATACGATGCCGCAACGGGCTTTCCGGCCTTCTTCAAGAGTGGCTTGCTTGAAGTAATATCTGACTTCATCAAAATTTGAAGTTTTGGACTTGGCCATATTTTCGTTTGCTGCCGGGGATCAATCAGGGGCGGATAGTAGCATGTTTGGTCGGGCTGTGTGTGTGGGCGACATTGATCCCCCCACCGGAGCCACTACGGGCTACGCCCTTGTGCCACCGGCTCCCCCTCAAG
>JBPCXW010000107.1:0-6256 GCA_051008185.1 Gammaproteobacteria bacterium | reverse complement strand
GCAGCAGCGCCTCAACCGAGGTGACGCTGATGGTGACCCTTGACAATGACGGGGCAATCGGCGGCGGCGGCAACATAGTGCTGACCATCTCGCCCACGGCGACGCATGCCAGCGGCTCTTACCTTGTCGGCAGCCCCAGTGTGCTGACCATCGCTGTTGCTGATGCGGGGGGGACCGGGCCGGTAACCCCGCCGCCGGTAACGCCGCCTGCTGACACCACCCCGCCAACCATCATGCTGTCCGCAGGGGCAAACAGCCTGACTACGGGCGGCACGACCACTGTTAACTTCACCATCAGCGAGACGACTACCAGCTTTGTTGTGGGGGATGTCACGGTTAGCGGCGGCACCCTGTCGGGCTTTACGGGTTCCGGCACGGCTTACTCGGTTACCTTTACTGCCGGTAGTACCGCCACCACCGCGACCATCAGCGTCGGCGCCGGCCGCTTCACCGATATGGCGGGGAATGGGAATACTGCTAGTAGTGCGCTGACCATCACCGTCACTGACGGGGTGAGCGAGGCGATGGTGCAGATGTTGAACGAGACCATCTTGCCGCAGGTTGCCGTCAATATGGGGCAGCAATCGGTGCAGACGCTGGGCACTCGGGCGGACCGGGCGTTCGCCGGTAATCAGGCCGAAGGGATGTCGTTGCGGGGTGGGAGTCTGGAGCAGTTCCTGAGCGGGCAGGCGGAGCAGGCGATACAACGGGGGATGCAGGGTGAGTCCGGTGCGTTGCAACTGGATTGGCCGGGGATTGGGATTCGTGATCTGTCGTTTGATATGGCGATGAACGGCGGCGAAGATGACGGGCATCGCATTGGTTACACCTTCTGGGGGCGCGGGTATTACAGTGAGTTGTCGGTGGATGAGGGGATTTCTTTTGACAGTGATATTACCGGCGGGATGATTGGGGTGGATGCGTTGTTGACTTCCAATGTGTTGATTGGGTTGAGTTTGAACCACGCGGTGGCGGAGACGGATTGGAATATGGTCGGGGAGCAGGCGACGGGGAGTACGCACAAGACGCGGTTCCTTGGGGTGCATCCGTATTTTGGGTGGCAGTTTAGTGATGATACGCGGGTTTGGGGGAGCTTCGGGATTGGTCGGGGGGATATTGAGATTACTACGGAGGGGGTTGATCTGGTGGAGCGGGATATGGAGATGCATACGGTGAATTTGGGGGGGTATGGGACGTTGTGGGATTCGGTGAATGTGAATGCGACTACGCTTGTGGGGATTAAGGCGGACGGGATTTATACGCATACTGAGGAGACGGATAGTAAAACGGTGCAGGAGGCGGGGTGGTTGCGGTTTGGGTTGGTGGTGAATCATAATCGGGGGTTGGAGAATGGGGGGAGCTTCGGGAGCAGTCTGGAGGTAACTTATCGGGGGGACTTTGGGGATGCGCTGACGGGGAGTGGGATGGAGGCCAGTGGGGGGCTGGATTTCTTCTATCCGGAGTTGGGATTACGGTTTGACATTAGTGGGCGGGCTTTGTTGGTGCATGATAAAGACATAGATGAATGGGGGATAGCGGGCGGCATTGCGTGGTCGCCGAGTAGTAGCGGCCGCGGGTTGTCGTTGGCGTTCAAACCCCAGTGGGGTGCTACGGGGAGTGACAGCCAGCAACTGTGGGATGGCGGGTTGTCCAACTTCGGCAGTGGCGCGGATGCCGTCGGTCGTCACAGTCTGGAATTAAAATACGGCATCCCGGTACTACGAGACCGAGAACTACTAACCTTGTTCGCCCGCAGTAGCCTGCAATCCAACGCCACACTCGGCACAGATTTGAAGCTGGGCAAATACTTCAGCACGGGGTACGAGGCAGTAATGGAAACAGAAACGGATCACCGCGGGTACATCCGCTACCAGAAAGGCTTCTAACTACAATGTCAAAGCAGGCAAACAACACCTGCTTTGCCTCTTCACTACAAGCACGAATAGCTCCCCCCTTGAGGGGGAGCCAGAGGCACAAGGGCGCAAGCCCGCAGTGGCTCAGGTGGGGGGCCATTGCTTACCGAAGCCACCGAAACTATGGCCCCCCACCAAAAAAAGCAAAAAACACTTTTTTTGGCTCCCCCTCAAGGGGGGAGCGGTAACGGTTTTTGTCTCAACTGTTAATGATCCGCCACAGCGATTGAAAATATGGCAAAGACAACTCCCACATTGATGGATTCATTCACGCAACTGATCGCCATGCCGACGGTCAGCAGCGTTGATCCGTCCATTGATCAGGCTAATCAGGCGGCCATTGATGCGCTGGCCAACTGGTTTGCCGATCTGGGCTGTGAGGTGATTACGCAAACGGTCAAGCCCGGCAAATCAAACCTGATCGCTACCCTCGGCAACGGGGAAGGCGGTCTGGTTTTATCGGGGCATACCGATACCGTGCCGTATTCCGAGTCGGCCTGGCGGCAGGATCCGTTCCGGCTCACGGAGCAGGACGGGCGTTTGTATGGCCTCGGTAGCTCGGATATGAAATGTTTCTTTCCGATTGTGCTGGATGTGTTGCGGGAGATTGATAGCAAGCAGTTAAAACAACCTGTTTATCTGCTGGCGACCTGCGATGAGGAAAGCACGATGGGCGGCGCGCGCGCGCTGCTGGCGGCGGACTACAAGCTGGGCCGCTATGCGCTGATCGGTGAGCCTACCGGGCTGAAGCCGATCACGATGCACAAGGGGGTGATGTTTGACACTATCAAGCTGACCGGACAGGCCGGGCATGCCTCTAATCCGGCCCTGGGTAACAGTGCCCTGGAAGGTATGCATGCGGTGATCTCTAAGTTGCTAAAGTGGCGCGCTACGATCCAGCAGCAGTTTGTCAATGATCAGTTCAAGGTGCCGGTGCCGACGGTCAATTTCGGCAGCATTCACGGCGGTGACAATCCGAACCGGATCTGTGCCGATTGTCGGCTGGCACTGGATCTGCGCCTGTTGCCGGGTATGGAACTGGACCAGATCAGGCAGCAACTCAGGCAGACCGCTCTGGCCGCGGTGGATGGACTGGGGCTGAAGGTTGAGTTTCACAATGACTTTGACGGTGTGCCGCCGTTTGAGACCGACAGCAATAGCAAGATCGTGCAACTGGCGCAGGAACTGACCGGCCTTGAACCGCAGAGCGTAGATTTTGCGACTGAAGGCCCGTATCTGAATCGTCTGGGCATGGATACGGTAATACTCGGGCCGGGCGATATTGAACAGGCACATCAGGCCAATGAATATATTGAGATAGATCGTATCCGGCCGATGCGGGATATTATCAAACAGATGATTGAGCGGGTTTGTTGCTGATCAGGCAACTGCGGGGATCAAGTCTCGGCGACGGCGTTTTCTTCTATCTCAATCTTCAGATCGCCGTCTTTTTCCGTCACCAGTACATGACCGCCGTGTGTAAGTATGCCGAACAATAATTCTTCCGCCAGTTGTTTCTTGATCTTGTCCTGAATCAAACGCGCCATCGGCCGGGCGCCCATGATCTTGTCATAACCGTGATCACCCAGCCAGGCGCGGGCGGACTCATCCACATCCATAATGACTTTTTTGTCATCCAGTTGCGCCTGTAATTCAACCAGGAATTTATCCACCACATTGAGGATGGTCTTCCGGTCCAGCGGGTTGAATTCAATAATGGCGTCAAGCCGGTTGCGGAACTCGGGGCTGAACACCCGTTTGATGACCTCACCGGCATCGGCGGTATGATCCTGTGCCGTGAAACCCACTGACGGGCGGCTGATGCGATCCGCACCGGCGTTGGTGGTCATGATGATCACCACATTGCGGAAATCGCTTTGTCTGCCGTTGGTGTCCGTCAAGGTGCCGTGATCCATGACTTGCAACAACAGGTTGAACACATCGGGGTGGGCTTTTTCTACCTCATCCAGCAGCAACACGCTATGCGGGTTCTTGTTGATCGCATCGGTAAGCAAGCCGCCCTGATCAAAGCCGACATAACCGGGCGGCGCGCCGATCAGGCGGGACACGGTATGACGCTCCATGTATTCGGACATATCAAAGCGCAACAATTCTATCCCCAGGATATTGGCCAGTTGCTTGCTGACCTCAGTCTTGCCGACGCCGGTAGGGCCGGCAAACAGGAATGCGCCGATGGGTTGATCCGGATTGTTCAAACCGGAGCGGCTCATCTTGATGCAGGCGGACAGCGTACCGACGGCCTGATCCTGACCGAAAACCACCATCTTCAAATCCCGCTCAAGGTTTTTCATAATGCCTTTATCGTTGGTGGATACGGTTTTCGGCGGAATACGGGCGATTCGGGACAGGATGTTTTCAATGTCATGCACACCAATGGTTTTTTTACGTTTCGCAGGTGTCAATAACTGTTGCGATGCCCCGGCCTCATCAATAATGTCAATCGCCTTGTCCGGCAGATGTCTGTCATTGATGTAGCGATCGGTCAGTTCCACCGCACTGCGCAGGGCCTGATGGGTGTAGCGCACCTTGTGATGTTCTTCAAACCGGGACTTCAGTCCCTGCAATATCTTTATCGTTTCATTAATGGAAGGTTCGCTGACATCTATCTTCTGGAAGCGCCGCGCCAGCGCCCGATCTTTTTCAAAGACCCCACGAAATTCCTGGTAGGTAGTGGAGCCGATACATTTGATGTCGCCCGAGGCCAACACCGGTTTGATGATATTGGAGGCATCCATCACACCGCCGGAGGCCGCGCCGGCACCGATGATGGTATGGATCTCGTCAATAAACAGGATCGCCCCTTCTTCTTTTTGCAACTGTGCGATCACCCCTTTCAGACGTTTTTCAAAATCCCCGCGGTATTTGGTGCCTGCCAGCAAGGCCCCCATGTCCAGCGAGTAAATGGTGCAATCAAGCAGCACCTCCGGCACCGCCTGCTCCATAATTTGTTTGGCAATGCCCTCAACAATGGCGGTCTTGCCGACCCCCGCTTCGCCGACAAATAGCGGGTTATTCTTGCGTCGCCGGCAGAGGATCTGGATAGTGCGTTGTACCTCATGTTCGCGCCCGATAAGCGGATCAATCTTGCCGGCCATCGCCTGTTCATTGAGGTTGATGGTGTAGGTCGTGAGGGGGTTGGCGGCCGCACCGTCCCGCTGTGCTTCATCATCGTCGGTGGCGGCCCCGGCATGGCTTTCTTCATCGCCCACTCTGGAAATGCCGTGGGAGATATAATTCACCACATCCAGACGGGCAATGTTTTGTCGGCTGAGAAAATAAGCGGCATGGGATTCGCGCTCACCAAAGATGGCGACCAGCACATTGGCGCCGCTGACTTCTTTTTTACCGGAGGACTGCACATGAAATACCGCCCGTTGCAGTACCCGTTGAAAGCCCAGTGTCGGTTGGGTCTCGCGTTCGTCTTCATCCAGCAACAGCGGTGAGTTTTCCTGAATAAAGCGGTTGAGCTCATTGTGCAACTCGTTCAGGTTTGCCCCACAGGCTTGCAACACTTCCATAGCGGACGGGTTATCCAGCAGGGCGAACAACAGGTGCTCCACTGTCATGAACTCATAACGCTGTTCCCGTGCCTGTCTAAAGGCATCGTTCAGGGTTTGTTCCAGATCTTTATCAAGCACAGTTCACCTCCTCTCAGGCTTTTTCCATTGTACACATTAATGGATGTTCATTCTTGCGTGAATAATGATTTACCTGTGTCACTTTGGTTTCCGCTATTTCGTGGGTGAAGATACCACAAACGCCTTTGCCGAGGGTATGAACTTCCAACATAATCCGGGTGGCGTTTTCCCGATCCAGAGTAAAGAATATCTCCAGTACATGAACGACAAATTCCATCGGGGTATAGTCGTCATTGATCAGGACGACCTTGTAGAGCGGCGGCTTTTTCAGCTTTGGCCGCGTTTCCTGTAGGGCCAGGCCCTCGTCGTGTTGTTGATATTGCGCTGTCTTTTCTGTCATCGTAAATGCGTAATCCGGCGTATGGAAACCGGTTGATACTGTTCAAGTGTATATTATTGCAAGTTTGGTAAATTATATGCAATGGTGCCTCGGCTGTTGTAAAGGGGGCGGGATTGCTACTTCGGGGCTGTTTGTGGTAAAAATGCCGCAGTCACTGGGCGATTCGGGGCAGATCGGGCTGTGGCGGATTATTAACGTATGAGGCAAATCAGCAATGTCCCCCCACCAAAGCAGGCTTCGCCTCCTTTGGCTCCCCCTCAAGGGGGGAGCAATAACACCGGCACGAATAGCTCCCCCCTTGAGGGGGAGCCGGTGGCACAAGGGCGTAGCCCGTAGTGGCTCCG
>JBPCXW010000106.1:0-10524 GCA_051008185.1 Gammaproteobacteria bacterium | reverse complement strand
TTATTCGTTCTAAAGGAATATGCAAAAAACCGAGCAGGAATGGCGCGCGCAACTCACCCCGGAGCAGTTTGAAATCTGCCGCAACAAGGGCACCGAGCCGGCCTTCAGCGGTGAGTATAATGACTGCAAGACTGCCGGTATGTATCGGTGCATCTGTTGCAATCAGGCCTTGTTCAGTTCCACCAGCAAATTCGATTCCGGTAGCGGCTGGCCCAGCTTCTACTGCCCCGCCGACGACAGTGCCATCAAGACCGAGAGCGATCACAGCCACGGCATGATACGCACCGAGGTAATGTGCAACACCTGCGGCGCCCACCTGGGCCATGTATTCCCCGACGGCCCCAAACCAACAGGCTTGCGCTATTGCATCAACTCAGTATCCCTGCAATTACAGCAAGACCCGGAACAGGCATAAAAAAAGACTGACAGCCGAAGCTGTCAGTCTTCGTATTCCGGCTTGACGCCAGACCAGCTTACACCTCGTCGCCGATGTAATCCTGAATGGTGCGCGGACCGAATTCAGGGCTGACAGCGACATTTGCCTTGCTGTCGGAACCAAGCTGATCCCGGCCGACATAATCCTGAATGGTACGCGGCCCAAACCGGACACCGCTATTGATGACAACCATCGGCTCAACCGCATCAGACTGCCCGGGCAGAACCTCATGGATACCAAGCGCAGAAGCGGAAAGGCTTGCAAACAAGCCGGCAACGGCAATAATTGTGGTGGTAAATTTCTTCATTTCATTTCTCCTGTTAAGTTAAAAAAGTGTAAAAATGCTATTTGCACTCAATAGGAGAAAATTATAGATATTTAGTTCTTGATAGTTATTCTAAATATATTTATCAGGGCCATAGGAAAATTTTATGGCCGAAATACTGAAATGCGGCACTTCATCCTTGAACACGAATTCACCATCCCTATGATTGTTCAAGCGCCGCTTCAAGGCGTTCGCAATAAGTCTGGATTGCCCTGATGCGGGCAAACCGTTTGTCATTGCCTTCAACCAGGATCCAGGGCGCGTCAGATGTGCTTGTGTACTGTACCATGTCATTGACAGCCTGCTGGTAGTCGTTCCATCTATCGCGGTTGCGCCAGTCCTCGCTGCTCAGTTTCCAGCGTTTGTGCGGCGTTTTTTCCCGGAGCTGAAAACGTTTCAATTGTTCGTCTTGCGTGATATGGATCCAGTATTTGATCAGAACGATGCCGTGTTCAATCAACTGCTCCTCAAACTGATTGATTTCTGCATAGGCTCGTTTCCATTCTTCTTCCTTCGCAAAGCCCTCTATCCGTTCTACAAGAACCCGGCCATACCAGGAGCGATCAAAGATGCCGATATGTCCCGCCTCCGGCAGGCGGCGCCAGAAACGCCAAAGATAATGTTGCGCCTTTTCTTCGTCCGTTGGGGCGGCAAATCCATGAACCTGATAATAACGTGCTTCCAGTGCTTCGCCGATCCGCCGGATTGCGCCGCCCTTGCCAGCGGCATCCGGTCCCTCAAACACCAGTATGCTTGAGATATTCTTCTTCTCGGCCTGAATATGCAACCTGTGCAGTCGGGCCTGATGGTCCACCAACACTTTTTTGTATTTGGGCTTGGCAAGTTGTTGGGACATGTCCAGACGATCAAGGATGGTAATGGTGTTTGCTTCCAAAGCGTCAATGCCATCCTCCTGTTCCCCGGATGTATTTTCCGATGAAGTTGCCCGTTTTGGTATGTGCAGAGAAACAGTATTTTCCTCAAGGTGGTGCCGGAGAGCATCGCGCAAATGGGTTGCGACACTGATTGATCGGTAATTGGAATCGGCACCTTCTACAACCATCCAGGGTGCTATGCCCCGGTTCGTTCGCGAAATGACATGTTCAGCCGTGTCAATAAACTTGTCGTAC
Organism: Gammaproteobacteria bacterium; assembly: GCA_051008185.1. Classification (GTDB taxonomy): domain Bacteria; phylum Pseudomonadota; class Gammaproteobacteria; order Eutrophobiales; family Eutrophobiaceae; genus CAXMWX01. Next base: position 8,633 of record JBPCXW010000106.1, on the reverse strand, counting down.
ATTTTCCAATGCTTCCAGTCGCGTTTGGTAACGCGTGCCTTTGTTAACGGATTATGTTCCAGATTCTTCAGGCGTGCCTCTTGCTTATCGCGGCTTAAGTGCATCCAGAATTTGAGGATCAAGGCACCGTCCAGTGCCAGGGCTCGTTCAAAACGGACGATGCGTTCAAGCTGACTATGGAAAGTCGCCTCACTGATTTTCCCGTAGGCGTGCTCCAGTACCGGTCGGGAATACCAGGCACTGAGGAACATACCGATGCGGCCGCGTGGCGGCAAATCGCGCCAGTATTGCCAGAACTCCGGACGACCGGCAACTTCCTCGCCGGGCTCATCGTAGGCCCGGGTGATCAACCATCGCGGGTCCATCCAGCCGTTTAGCAGGCTGACAGTCTCGCCCTTGCCAGCGCCATCAACTCCGGAGAAGATCAGAATTGTCTGAAAACTGCAGCTCGCGTGTAGCGCATTCTGCATTTCCAGCAATTGTTCGCGCAAGGCCGGTATTGCCGCCTTGAAATCCGATTTGGAAATTTTGCGATTAAGTTCAGCTGTCTCAAACATGTTTATATAGGCCCCATTTTGTAAATAAGTCGCCCGCTATTTTTATAGTTCAGCTAGCCATTTTACCGGAAAAATACTACAAAAACCGCCATTCACTCCCCGCCCTCATACCAGGCCAGTTTTGCATGTAGTTTTACTACCTCCCCGATGATGATCATGGACGGGGGTTTGATGTCATTGTCGGCGGCGATGTCGGACAGGTTGCTGACGGTGCCGATCCAGATCTGCTGTTGCGGGGTGGTGCCTTGCTGCACGATGGCGGCGGGGGTGTCTGTGTCCATGCCGTGTTTGATCAGTTGTCCGGTCAGCACCGCTATGCCGCTGACGCCCATATATACCGCCAGGGTTTGTTGCGGTTGTACCAGTGCCGGCCAGTTGAAATCCAGGGTGCCGTCTTTCAGGTGTGCCGTCACGAACAGACAGGATTGGGCGTGGTCGCGATGGGTCAGCGGGATGCCGGCATAAGCGGCGCAACCGGTGGCGGCGGTGATGCCGGGGACTACCTGAAACGGGACACCGGCCTCGGCCAGTTGCTCAATCTCTTCACCGCCGCGGCCGAAGATGAATGGATCACCGCCCTTGAGTCGACAGACCCGTTTGCCTTCCTGTGCCAGTGTGATCAATAACTGGTTGATCTGATCTTGCGGTACTGCGTGGCGATCCTGTGTTTTGCCGACATACAACCGCTCCGCATCGCGTCTGACCAGTTCCAGCACGGCCGGTGCCACCAGACGATCGTATAACACCACATCCGTCTGTTGCATCAGTCGCAGGGCGCGGAAGGTGAGCAGGTCGGGATCGCCCGGCCCGCCGCCGACCAGATACACCTCGCCGATTTTTTCCACATCGGCACCGACATCGGTCAGTTGTGTCTCCAGGGCTTGCAACGCCGCCTTCTCCTGACCGGCGAACATCATCTCGGCGATCGGGCCTTGCAGGATCTTCTCCCAGAAGCGTCGGCGTTGATCCATATCGGGGAAACGTTTTTTCACTTCGGCCCTGAACTCGCCCATCAGACCGGCCAGCCTGCCGAAACCGGACGGGATCAGTGTCTCCAGACGGGAGCGTAACAATCGCGCCAGCACCGGTGAGGCACCGCCGGTGGAGATCGCGATCTGTACCGGCGCGCGATCCACCGTGGAAGGCATGATAAAACTGCACAGCGCGGGGTTGTCCACCACATTCACCGGGATGTTGTGTTGCATGGCTGCGTTGGACACCGCTTCATTCACGGCCTGCTCGCTGGTGGCGGCGATGACGGCGGCACAACCATCCACATCCTGTGCGGTAAATTTGCGCCGGATCAATTCGTGTCTGGTATCCGTCAGCAGGTCCTCCACCGGCGCGGACACCTGCGGTGCCACCACCTTGATGCGGGCTCCGGCCTTGTGCAGTTGCTGAATCTTGCGCAGGGCGACGGCACCTCCACCTACCACCAGACAGGTGCGGCCTGTAAGTTGAAGAAAGACGGGGAACAAAGACATCTGCTATCGGGCAGATCAGGCCTTGGGCAGTGTCACGCCCTGCTGGCCCTGATACTTGCCGCCCTTGTCCTTGTAGGAGACCTCGCAGGCCTCGTCGGATTCCAGAAAGATCACTTGTGCGGCCCCTTCGTTGGCGTAGATCTTGGCGGGCAACGGGGTGGTGTTGGAAAACTCCAGGGTGACATGGCCTTCCCATTCCGGTTCCAGCGGGGTGACATTAACAATAATGCCGCAACGGGCGTAAGTTGATTTGCCCAAACAAATCGTCAGCACATTGCGCGGGATGCGGAAATATTCCACCGTTCTGGCCAGGGCGAAAGAATTGGGGGGAATAATGCAGACCTCGCCCTGAAAATCTACAAAACTGTCTTGATCAAAATTTTTCGGATCCACCATCGCTGAATTGATGTTGGTAAAGATCTTGAACTCACGGGAACAACGAATATCGTAGCCGTAACTGGAGGTACCGTAGGAGATCAGACGCTCACTGCCGTTGCTTTTGATCTGGCCGGGTTCAAACGGTTCAATCAAGCCCTGCTGTTCGGCCATGCGCTTGATCCAGCGATCGCTTTTTACCGGCATCAGGCGTTCTCCACGACGATCCGGGGGAACTTGCCGCTGTAGTCTCTGGCGCGCAGGGAAAGCCTTGCCGCCGCCTTGCGGGCGATGGCGCGGTAGGCGGCGGTGATGTCGGAATCAGCTTGCATGGCCACCGTTGGTCGGCCGTTATCCACGCCTTCCCGTATCGCGCTGTCCAAAGGCAATGAGCCCAGCAGTTCCACATCGCATTGTTGCGCCATCCGGGCACCGCCGCCGACACCGAAGATGGATTCTTCATGGCCGCAGTTGCTGCATACATGCGTGCTCATGTTTTCTACTATACCTAATACTGCCACCTCTACTTTTTCAAACATACGCAAGCCTTTTCTGGCATCCAGCAAGGCGATGTCCTGCGGCGTGGTTACGATCACGGCGCCGGACACCGGTATCTTCTGGCACAGGGTGAGTTGTATGTCACCGGTGCCGGGCGGCAGGTCAATGATGAGATAATCCAGATCTGACCAGTTGGTATCACCCAGCATTTGTTCCAGTGCCGAGGTGACCATCGGGCCGCGCCAGATCATCGGGGTCTCTTCATTCACCAGATAACCGATGGACATGGATTGCAGTTTGTAACTGACATTCGGCTCCAGACTTTTGCCATCGGTGTCGGGTTTGGCCTGACAGCCCAGCATGCGGGGCTGGCTGGGGCCGTAGATGTCGGCATCCAGTATGCCGACATTGGCACCCTCGGCTTGTAAGGCCAGCGCCAGATTCACCGCGGTGGTGGATTTGCCGACCCCGCCCTTGCCGGAGGCCACGGCAATGATGTTCTTGACATGCTCAAGCGGCTTGACACCTTTTTGCACCGCATGCGAGACGATGTTGGTGCTGAAGTTGCATTGCACGGCCTGAACAGCGGCGGCCTGTTGCAGGCACTGCTCTATTTGCTGTTGCAACTGCGGCTGATAACCCGCGGCGGGATAGCCGAACTCCAGGGCCAGTTGCACTGTGTCTCCCTCTATCCCGATGTCTTTTACCATCCCCGCCGTCATGATGTCCTGTTGCAGGTTCTCATCTATGACCTGTGCCAGTGCGGTCTCTATTGTCTCGGTGCTGATTTGCGTCATGATTGACCTGTGTCTGTTCAAATGAGCGGCCATTCTACACTATTTTGCAAACGGTGTTATCACCGTGGCCGGGGGGCGGGACTTTTACTTCACACGGTGCTTCACCCCGCTTGTGAATAATGATAAGTTACACTCTCAATCATCAAGACCCGCCCCATGCCCCAGACTGATACAAGAAAAATACTGGTCACCAGTGCCCTGCCCTATGCCAACGGCCCCATTCATATCGGCCATCTGGTGGAGTATATCCAGACGGATATCTGGGTGCGTTACCAGAAGCTGCGCGGCCATGACTGCCTGTATGTCTGCGCCGATGATGCTCACGGCACACCGATCATGCTCAAGGCCGAGCAGGATGGCATCACGCCGGAACAGTTGATAGAGAAGACCGCCGAAGAGCACAAGCGGGACTTCGCCGCCTTTCTGATAGATTTTGACAACTACCATTCCACGCACTCGGATGAGAACCACGATCTGTCCCGGCTTATTTATGAACGTCTGCGGGCGGCGGGGCACATTACGCAACGTACCATCACCCAGTTGTTTGATCCGGTCAAACAAATGTTTCTGCCGGATCGTTTTATCCGCGGCGAGTGTCCGTTTTGCCATGCCGCCGATCAATACGGTGACAGTTGTGAAAACTGTAACCGCACTTACGCCCCTACCGATTTGCTCAATCCGGTCTCGGCGGTGTCCGGTGCGGCGCCGGTGGCTAGGGAATCCGAACATTATTTCTTCAACCTGCCGACGTTTACCGACATGCTCAGGGACTGGACCAAAGGCGGGCATTTGCAACAGGAGGTCAGTAACAAACTGGATGAATGGTTTGAGGCCGGTTTGCAGGACTGGGACATCTCCCGTGATGAACCGTATTTCGGTTTTGAGATCCCGGATGCACCGGGCAAATACTTTTATGTCTGGCTGGATGCCCCGATCGGTTATCTGGCCTCACTGAAAAACTGGTGTGATCGCAACAAGGTCGATCTGGATAACTACCTGAACCCCGATAGCAAGGTGGAGATGTATCACTTCATCGGTAAAGACATCATGTATTTTCACGCCCTGTTCTGGCCTGCCGTGCTGGCGGGGAGCGACCTGCGCCGACCCGACGGGATCTTTGTGCATGGGTTTCTTACCGTGGATGGGCAGAAGATGTCCAAGTCCCGCGGGACTTTTATTACCGCCGAGACTTACAACAAACATCTGCAAGCTGAATACCTGCGCTATTACTTTGCCGCCAAACTGGGCGCCGGTGTGGATGACATTGATCTGAATCTGGAAGACTTTGTGTTGCGGGTCAATGCCGATTTGGTCGGCAAGGTTGTTAATATCGCCAGCCGTTGCGCCGGTTTTATCAATAAGCGTTTTGCCGGTACGCTCAGTGACGAGCTGCATGACACGGCCTTGTTTGATGTGTTCAGTGCCGCCGCCGATGGTATTGCCGAGGCCTATGAGCAACGGGAATATGCCCGCGCCATGCGTGACATCATGCAACTGGCCGACCGCGCCAATCAATACATTGATGAACACAAGCCGTGGATCATCGCCAAACAACCGGACGGTGAGGCGGAACTACAGGCAGTCTGCACTCAGGGCCTGAACCTGTTCCGCCAGTTGATGATTTATCTGAAACCGGTATTACCGGAGACGGCTAAAAATGTGGAGGCCTTTCTGAACAACGCACCGCTGTTGTGGGCTGATTTGCAACAGCCGCTACTGAGCCATACCATCAATCCATTCAAACCCCTGATAACCCGTATTGAACAAGACAGGATAGACGCCATGATCACAGACAGCAAAACTGACCTTACAACTACTACACCCGCAACCGGCACACCGTTGCGGGACAACCCCATTGCCGAACAGATCGGCATTGATGATTTTGCCAAACTGGACCTGCGTGTCGCCAGAATTGTTGAGGCGCAAGCGGTGGAAGGCGCGGACAAGCTGTTGCAACTGACGCTGGATCTGGGCGGCGAGACCCGCAATGTGCTGGCCGGTATCAAGACTGCTTACGACCCTGCCGACTTGCAGGGTCGGCTGACGGTTATGGTGGCCAATCTGGCACCGCGCAAGATGCGCTTCGGCCTGTCTGAGGGGATGGTGCTGGCGGCCGGGCCGGGCAGTGATGATATTTTTCTGTTACAACCCGATGCCGGTGCCGAGCCGGGTATGCGGGTGAAGTAACTGTCGCATTATTCTTGCGGGCTGGTCCGGCACTGTTCGGGCAAGGTGGTCAGTGCGGCTTCAAGTTGCTGCTGCGGCAGATAGCCTTGCGTCCAGCCTGTGAAATGGCCTGCCGCATTGGCTTCAATCGCAAACGGTGTGGCCGGCATGCGGCCAAGACTTTCCATCAGCCCGGCATTGGCCTGATAGGCACTGAACCCGGGACGCAAACGGAGCAATTCCTGTTTCAGTTCCCGCCGATTGCCATTTACCCCGACGGCCAGTAAGTTGATCGCCGTGCCGCAACGCTGATGCAGACGGTTCAGCACTCGGAACTGGCGCAGGCACCAGTTGCAGTCCGGTTGGAAGAATGTCATCAGTGTTGGTTTACCCTTGAACTGTTGCAGGGACTCGACCTCGGCGCTGTCAAGGTTCAACAGGCGGAAGCCGAGTATGGAGGGCGTCTTTTCCGTCGCCCCCTGAATAGAGACCAGCAATCCGGCCAGCAATAGCACGGAGCGCAACATTAGAAATTGATCTCCATGCCCAGATACAACTCCCGACCGCGCAATGGCCCGGTGATATAAGCCACATCGTAGGCACCGTCCGGATCCCAGAACAGCGGGGTTTCGTCTTTGCGCACCTGAGTATAGTCAAACAGGTTGGCGGCCCCGGCATACAGGCTGATCCGATCATTCCAGTTGTAGGCCAGACGCATATCTACCACCCAGTAGGCATCGGCCCGGGCTGACTTCGCCGAGGTGGCATCGCCCGCAATGTTGAAACCGGCGTAGCCGTAGCGTGACAGATCGCGACCTCCGACCCGGTTGGCACTGACAAAACCTGTCCAGGGGCCATGGTTGATATCCGCAGTGGTGATCAACCGTCGCTCCACCGGCGCGATGACATAAGCCCGCCTGAAATTGTCATCGTAATCGTATTGCTCCAGAGTCAGACCCAGAGTCAACCAGTCATTGACGCTATAGCCCAGCACCAGATCCGCGGCGATCACCCGTGCCGTGTCGTCAAGCTGTGTCAGCAGGGGAACACCGGCATCGGTTTCATCCAATGCTGAGAGATGTTTCACTCTGGTATAGGCCAGCGACAGGGTTGAGGAAAACGCCGTGCCTTCAAAGCTGATTGCATAAGCGGCGGACAGGGATCGTTCCAGCGTATCAACATCAATGGCATAGCCATCGCCCGCATCCAGGATACCGTGATCCGTTTCAAAGAAGGACAGAGGCGCGCGATAGCCGATGCCGGCGGACAGGCGAGAAGTCCAGCGGTCACTATGCAGATAGCGCAGATCCAGACGGGGAGCCGGCACGACCTTGGCGATTTCAACACCCGGTTTCTGTTCGGCGACGAAGTCTGCTCGCAACTTGTCTATACGCAGTGCCAGAGCCAGTTCCAGTGCCGGATTGATCGTCCAGGTATCCTGCAGATACAAGCCGGCCAGATCATAATCAAAGCTGTCTTCTATATAGTTCAGGCTGGCCTCACCAGCACGGGATTCGGAACGCATTTTTTCATGCCGCCAATCCACACCAAAAGTAAGCAGGTGGGCATCATTCAGGGCATAGTTGTTTCTCAGTTCCAGATGAAACATGTTATTGGTGGCGGCGTAATCAAACCCCTCATAAAAGGAATCCTGTTTATGACGGGACCAGGCCAGTGACACGGTGGCGTTATAACGCGGGTTGAATTCATGCAGCCAGCTTGATGCCAGTTCCAGCCGCCCGGTATCAATCCATTCCGCAGTTTCCCAGGCCTTGCCGATGAACTCCCTGCGTACATCATTCTGTTCAAACAGTTGGGCGGACTCGATACCATCGTAACCCGCCAGCACCTCGTCAATGTCATCAGCGAAGGTCGGGCCGCCGAATATCTCGGACTCGGTGATCCCTACCCGCAACAATACATTGTCCCGTGCGCTGACATCATGGGAGAGCCGCAGTATCAGGTTGTTGTTCTGCTGCCTCGGGGCCTCGCTGACCCGGTTGCTGTCTTCATCCACCTGATCGTGCCGATCCGATTGCAAGGTCAGGCTTGCCCAGCTATTGCCGGATTCACTGACCAGCCCGCCGAACACCCCGGCGGTGTAGTCACCGTTGTGCTCTGCGGATATATCCAGTTCCAGACCGGTCGTCACCGGCGTTCTGGAGATCACATTGATGGTGCCGCCGATGGCCTCCGGTGCTATCAACGAGGCGCCAGCACCGCGGGCCACCTCAATACGCGACACACCGGTGGTCGCAATCGCATCCACCGCGTAGTAACCGGACAACATAGTGTGCAGCGGAATACCGTCGGTCAGGATTGAGGTGTGCTCACCACGCATCCCGTTCAGCATGACGCGCTTGACACCGCATACGGAACATTCATTGGAGACCCGCACACCGGGGGACTCTGCGATGGCCCCGGACAGGTTCACCGCCTGACGGGACTCCATCATGGCTTCATCAATCACCTCGGTCTTCCTGATGACATCCTTCAGCGTCCCCTGCCGATGCAGGCGCTGGCGGACACCCGGCACCGTAATCTCCTCCATTGTCAGGACGGTGTCATCTGTATCGGCCGCCCCGAAGGCGGTAACGGGGGCCATGGCCAACAGCAGGACAGGGGTGAATTTTCTCATCAATATGCTCTACGGGTGTGCTATATGAGAATAATAATAATTCTCATTTAGATTGTCAACTATTGAGACCAATCAGCAATGGCCCCCCACCGGAGCCACTACGGGCTACGCCCTTGTG
>JBPCXW010000105.1:0-12105 GCA_051008185.1 Gammaproteobacteria bacterium | reverse complement strand
GCATCATGTAAAGGTAGCCGCAGTGTACGGAATACTGGGGCCAATGATATCCGGCCCAGATGCCGCGTGGCTCGGTCCAGATGTGCAAGCCTTTTTTGGTATACATGCCTTAGTCGCGAGTCTTGACACCGATCTCATCCAGACGATGCTCAAGCCCCAGATCATAAAGTTCACGCACGGCACCGGGTTCGCCTTGTAGATATTTCAACGGAATTATATACATAAAAGTGAGGGGATTTTCATCGTCTGTTTTCTTGCAAGATTCTGATCGGGTGGATTCGCTACCACCATGCTGAATTAAGGGTTGAGAACAGATCGGTATTCTGCAACACTTCCAATCATGTTGGCACTGAATTTTTTTGAACAATTAATGGTTATCCTCGCGGTCTCGCTGGGGATGGCGATGCTGTTCCGGCGGCTGCAATTATCCACCATCGTGGCCTATATTGTGGTCGGTTGTCTGTTGGGGCCGCACGCCCTCGGCCATATTGACAATCCGGGTGACTTTAGCTTGATCGCGGAATTCGGTGTCGCCTTTTTATTGTTTTCCATCGGTCTTGAGTTTTCCGTGGCCAGGATGATCAGCCTGCGCTTCACCGTATTCGGTCTGGGTGGCTTGCAGGTATCGTTTTGTATGCTGGTCTTCACACTGGCGGTATATCTCTGGGGCACAACCCTTGAGGCGGCCATTATGATTGCCGGCGCACTGGCATTGTCATCCACGGCCATTGTTACTCGCGAATTGAGCAAGCTGCAACAATTCAATTCCCGCTACGCGCAGTTGTCTCTGGGGATATTGCTGTTTCAGGATCTGATTGCCGTCATCTTCCTGATACTGGTGCCGGTGATGGGCAAGGATACCGGTGCGGATTATACCGGCCTGCTATTGTTCACCCTGTTGAAGGGGCTGGTACTGTTTGTCTCGTTGATGGCTATCGGCAAATGGTTACTGCCGCGTATCTATCAAGAGGTCGCGCGCTCCCAATCGGATGAGATCTTTGTATTGAGTACGCTGGTCATTGCGCTACTGGCCGCCTGGGTGACACATGGGCTGGGGCTTTCCATGGCACTGGGGAGTTTCATTGTCGGCATGATGCTGAGCGAGAGTATGTTCAAACATCAGATCAACATTGATATCCGCCCGTTCAAGGATATTTTGCTGGGCCTGTTCTTTGTGACCGTAGGTATGAACATAGATCTGTCCCTGCTACTGGAGTACTGGTTCAGGTTACTCTATTTGACCGTCGCCCTGATCGCACTTAAATCCTTTGTGATTGCGTTGAGCGTCAGGCTCGGCGGTGATACGGCATTGACCGCCCTGCGTAGCGGCATCGTTCTGTCCCAGGCGGGTGAATTCGGTCTGGCCCTGATTACCCTGGCCTATATCAACGGCACCATACCGCTGGACCAAGCCTCATTCGTTATTTTGCTTGCCGTATTGAGTATGCTGGCAAGCCCGTTTCTGTTGCGGCACAGTGACAGCATCAGCGGTTTTATTCTGGGCCGCCTGGACATCGGGCAGAAAGACGACAGCAACGAGCAACAGATCGCCATGCCTGAATCGGGGCATGTCATTGTAGGTGGCTTCGGCAGGGTGGGACAGACCATCGCCGCACTGCTGGAATCCAATTCCGTACCGTATATCGGTATTGATCAGGATGCCGCGCTACTGAAAAAATGTCGGCAACGCGGCGACAATGTTGTGTATGGCGATTGTACCCGTCTGGATATTCTGGAAAGTTGTCACATCGCCGATGCCAGACTGGCCGTCCTGACCTTCAGCTCGGTAGAGTTGGCCAAACAAAGTATCAAGCAGATCCGCGACCGGGGGATCGCCGTTCCGATCATCGTGCGTTGTTCGGAACACGGCGACTTTGAAGAACTCGTCTCAATGGGTGCCAACTGGGTCATACCCGAGATGCTGGAGGCCAGCCTGATTATCGCGACCCAGGTGCTGACCATACTGGAGATTGACGAGGGCCTGATCAATAATCAGATAGCAGATATCCGCAACAGCAAACTCAACTTTGACAACACCACACAGTAAGCCTACTATTCACCGCCGCCACTAACGATGCGGCCATGTTCGGGATCCCACATTATGAGATACGCAGTCAATGAAAACGCCCCCCACCTGTTGTCTCTGGGGCATGCATGCCAACATATATTGTTCGTAACCAGCGGAACGGTTTTTTTACCCATCCTGCTTTATAACCAGCAGTTGATCACGGCCGCGGAGGCCAATTTCATCACCTTCAGTTCTCTTATGCTTTGCGGCATCTCGGTTGTAATACAGGCCTACAAAATCGGCACCATTGGTTCCGGTTATCTGCTGTTCATGGGCACCTCCGGCGCCTTCTTCGCCTGCACGATGGATGCCATTCAAATAGGCGGGCTTGGGCTGGTAGCACTGATGGCCTGCTTCTCCGCCCCTTGTGAATTTCTGGTGGGTTACTTTATCCGACACCTGAGAAAAGTATTCACCTCTTCTATCGGCGGCACGGTGATTATGTTGATCGCCGTGAGTATCGTTCCGATTACACTGAATATGTGGATGGGGGATCGCGACACTGCGAATCCGCAACAGGATTTTACTAATTTGTATATCGGGCTGGCAACATTTCTGCCGATGCTGGCCCTGTCTTTCGGCTCCCTGAAGACAAGGACCTGGGGCTCTATCATCGGCATAGCGACAGGCTATCTTTTTGCCGGGATTATCGGGGCGAATCCGATGACTGCAACACTGCAAGCACCGTGGATCGGCTTTGATATTCAGTGGCCGGGAATCAACTGGAACTTTGAAGCCGATTGGTGGCCCATTTTGATTGTGTATATTTTTGCAACCCTCGCCGGTAGCATTGAAACCTTTGGAGATGCAATAACCTGTGAAAAACTCTCTGTAAGAAACTATAAAAAACCCAATTACAAAAGTGTACAAGGGGCACTTTATGCCGACGGCACCGGCAACTTTCTGGCAGGCCTGATGGGCACTATTCCGAACACCACTTTCTCAGGCAACATTGCCCTGATTGGAATGTCCAAGGTCGCTTCCCGACGCATCGCACTGTATGCCTGCCTGCTGTTCATGATCTGCGCGCTTTCTCCGAAGATTAGAACTTTTATTCTGGGCATACCCCCGGCAAGTTTGGGGGCGGCCACTTTTTTCCTGATGTGCATCTTGTTCTATGAGGGACTGAAACTTGTTATTTCAGATGTGCAAAATTTCAAAACCACTGTTGTTGTAAGCCTTTCCTTTTGGACAGGTGTGGCTGCTGAAAATGATCTGTTGTTCCCCCACCTGTTCTCAGACAGGATCAATCTCATACTCAGCAACGGGATCACCACCGGCGGGATGTGTGCCCTTATTTTGACACTCATTTCCCTGATTCGATTCAAGAGACCGCTGAAGCTCAGGGTGGCAAAACAACCGCAAAGTCTGGATCTGGTTTTTGATTTTGTTGATGCCATAAAACATCAAATGAAACTTTCATCCCAGTCTCACCATGACTTGAGGCTATGCTGTGAAGAGGTCTTCCAGCATCTGTTGCAAAATGAAAAGCGACCCGATGATATAACCATCAAGCTCTCCAGAGAGGAAGAAAGTGTTTTGGTGGAGTTTCACTGCGGCAGCTCCGTCGAGGATGTTGATTTTGAAAACTTTCATACCGCACTGCTGAAGTTTGACCCGGAACAGAACCCGGAACTGATAGGGCTAATTCTATTGAACAAGGTTGCGGGCAATGTGCGCCATCTGTATATCTCCGGCCATACTTATATTTCCTTTGAGGTTTTGATGCAGCGAGAAGCTCATCAGGATTAGCCTGTTTGCAAGGCAGGTTTCCATTGTGTCGGCCTTGACTACTTGCCGCGCCGTACCGGTTGGCGTTTTTCTATAAACGCATCAATACCTTCCCGTGTGTCTTCATTCTCCAGATTGCAAACCATGGTGGTGGCGGCAAAGTCATAAGCAGCTGACAGACCCATCTCCAGTTGTTTGTAAAACATCTCTTTGCCCAGACGCACCGACAGAGGTGATTTGGCAACGATATTGGCGGCCAGTGCCGCGGTTGCCTGCGACAAATTCTCCGGCTCCGTTACATCGTTGATCAAACCGAATTCTTTGGCAGTGTTTGCATCAATGAAATCGCCGGTCAATAACATCTTCATCGCCCGCTTGCGACTGACATTACGGCTTAGCGGCACGGCAGGCGTGGAGCAAAACAAGCCCAGATTGATGCCGGAAACGGCAAGCCTCGCCTGCTCGCTTGCGATGGCCAGATCACAGGCCGCAACCAATTGGCAACCTCCGGCGGTGGCGATGCCCTGCACCATCGCGATGACCGGCTGTGGCATCTGATTGATCGTTCGCATCACTTGCGAGCATTGATCGAACAGTTGCTGATGAAACTCGCGATCCGTAGTGGAACGCATTTCTTTCAGGTCATGCCCGGCACAAAACGCCTTGCCATTGGCCCCGATTACCACGACCCGCACGGTATCATCCTGTGCCAGCGTATTTAGAGTATTCTGCAAGATATGCAACAACTCAGCGGATAAGGAATTGAACTGCGTTGGCCTGTTAAGTGTTAGCCAAGCGACTCCTGATTTGACTTCTTGCAGGAGTATCTGCTCATTGGTTATTTCATCAACTGCGGTGGACATGGTGTTGATACCTCTGTTCTATCTGATGCTGGCCATTGTACTCTATAATCGGGGCGGGAGAAACATCCTGTATCCAACCTGACTATGGCATTACCTGGGCATTACTGGACGTAGTTCCCATGTTCGCATATTATCGGACAAACTTATGACGGACAAAATCTACATCAGTGCCAATGAGCTATTGGCGGATTCCTTTACTCTGGCTGCCCGGATATATGACAGCGGCTTGCGGCCGGATTTTATTGTCGGGGTCTGGCGCGGCGGGACGCCGGTGGCTATCGCGGTACAGGAATATCTGCAATATAAAAATGTCACCGGCGATCATTTTGCCATACGTGCCTTGTCCTATACCGGCATTGACGAGCAGTCCGCTACCGTTCGGGTGGACGGGTTGGACTATGTTGTTGAAAACATCAATGCGGATAATACCTTGCTGATAGTTGATGATGTATTTGATACGGGCAGAAGTATACAAGCGGTGATCAATGAATTGTCACAAAAAGCCGGCGGCAATATGCCAAAGGTAATGAAAACAGCCTGCCCCTGGTACAAGCCTGCCCGTAACAAGACCGACATTGTGCCGGACTTCTATCTACACGAGACCGATGCCTGGCTGGTGTTCCCGCATGAGTTGCTGGGATTGGAGGTTGAGGAAATTATACGGGGCAAACCTGAGTTGGCGAAGATACTGGCATCGCTGAAAGACTAATCCAGTGAAGCCGGAACAAACTAGCCAAACAAGGCGGCCAGATTTTGTTTGTACGGCGGTCGGATTATGCCTTTCTCGGTAATGATGGCACTGATGCAATCTGCAGGAGTAATGTCAAAGGCCGGGTTGTCTGCCGGGGTCTTGGCCGGGGTGATCTGTTCCTTGCCGATATGGGTTATCTCATCGGCGGGGCGTTGTTCTATTGCTATATCCCGGCCGCAGGCGGTAGACAAGTCAATGCTGGAACCGGGTGCCGCAACATAAAAAGGTATGTCGTTGGCACGGGCTACCAATGCCAGATTGTAGGTGCCAATCTTGTTCGCGGTGTCACCGTTGGCGGCGACACGGTCACATCCCACTACACAAAAGTCCACCTGCCCCTGTTGCATATAATAGCCTGAGGCAGCATCAACGATCAGACGATGAGGGATCCCCATTTGTTGTAACTCCCAGCAAGTCAGGCGCGCGCCCTGCAAGCGCGGTCGTGTCTCATCCACCAACACGGAGATATCGCGCCCCTGTTCATGGGCGGTGCGGATGATCCCGAGGGCCGTGCCGTAACCGACTGTCGCCAGACTGCCGGTATTGCAATGATGAATGACCGTCGCCCGCTCCGGCACCAACTCCAGGGCATGTCCGCCGATGCTTTTGTTGATCGCGACATCCTGCTCCGCGATGGCATGGGCCTCGCTGAGCACCCGTTGCCGCAAGGCATCCGCGCTATCCGCCGGACTGACGGCCAACCGTGCCTGTATCCGATCCAGCGCCCAAGACAGGTTCACCGCAGTGGGGCGGGAACATCTGAGCAACTCATCGGCCTCGTTGCAGGACTGTTGCAAGTGCTCAAGGTCATCGGTCTTGTCATGCCACAGTTGTACTGCGACACCATAAGCCGCTGCCGCACCGATGGCCGGTGCGCCGCGGATCACCATATCCGTTATCGCGCGGGCGACCCCGCGGGCGTCGGTGTAATCACGGTATTTCACCGTCGCGGGTAACAGGCGTTGATCCAGTATCCTGACAACATTATCAGGCGTGATCCAGTCAATACTTTTATATTGCAACTTGATATACCTCGTGTTTCAGTTCACTTCCAGCGGGGATGATGATGCCTTCTATCAGACAATCCACTGGCATATTCATCCCGTATAGTATCTAATACCACAATTCACTCAGAAAAAGCGGAATGATCAACAAAAAACTTTGCCCCGTGTTTGTGCTGGCAAGCTGCCTGACCGCACAGGCGCAGACGCCGGAGCAGGCTGATCTGCTTATCAGTGCGGACTATGTTGTCACGATGGATGAGGCCGACACGGTTATCAGCGATGGTGCGGTTGCTGTCAGGGATGGTGTGATTATCGCCGTTGGCAGTGCCGATACAATCCGCAACCGGTATCAGGCCGGACAAGATATCAACGAACCCGACAGCCTGCTTATGCCGGGCCTGATCAACGGGCATACCCACGCCGCGATGACCTTGTTCCGCGGTATCGCCGACGATATGGAACTGATGGATTGGCTGACGCAATATATCTTCCCGGCGGAGATCCGGTTTGTGGATGAGCATTTTATCCGGGTCGGCACACAACTGGCTTGTCTGGAGATGATCAAGGGCGGCACAACGACTTTTGTAGATATGTATTTCCACCCGCAACAGATCGCCGAAGTAGTCAATGAGTGTGGCCTGCGCGCCGTGATCGGTGCGGCCGTCATTGAGCAGGAAAGCGGTTATACCACAGACTTTGCCGACGCGATGGCGAAGGCGGAAAGTTTTATCCGCAGATGGAAAGACAAGAATAGCCGCATCACCCCCGCGATTGCCCCCCATGCGACTTACACCATCGGCCCGAAAAACCTGAAAACAGTCCGGGCGCGTGCCAATGCCCACGGCGTGCCTGTGGTGATGCATATCTCTGAATCACAAACAGAATTGCAACTGGTGAATGAGGCGTATAACAACACGCCGATCAAACATCTGCAAGAGATTGGCTTTCTGAACGGCGCGACGATCGGCGCGCATATCGTCTGGCCGACTGCGGAGGAAATACCGTTGCTGGTGAAATATGGTGTCGGTGCCATTCACAATCCCGGCTCAAATATGAAGATGGCCGCCGGTCTGGCACCGGTCCCCGCGTTGCTGAGGCAAGGCGTCAGGGTTGGTCTTGGCACTGATGGTGCCGCGTCCAACAATGATCTGGATATGTGGGAGGAGATCCGTCTGGCCGCCTTGCTGCACAAGGGGCATTCACTAAACCCCGAGATCATGCCCGCCGGGACGGTGTTGCAACTGGCCACCCGCGGCGGTGCCGGGGCGGTGGGTTTGGGTAACAGCATCGGCTCACTGGTGGCGGGGCGACGGGCTGATCTTATTTTAGTGTCACTGGATGCCGCACATCTGGTACCTTTGTATGATGTGATCTCACACCTTGTCTATGCCGTTGATGCTCAGGATGTGCAAACCGTCATTGTTGACGGTAAAGTATTAATGCACAACCGACAGGTATTGACACTGAATGAAAAAACAGTCATTGCGGCCGCACGCGCCATAGCAGCCAGAATAGATCAAGCAATACGTTGAGGAAACCCTGATGCCCGCTTATGTCTTTAACGCCCGCCCGGGTGATATAGCCGACACCGTGATCATGCCCGGTGATCCGCTACGGGCAAAATACATTGCTGAGACCTTTCTCAGCGAGGCCAGACAAGTCACCGATGTGCGAAACATGCTGGGCTTCAGCGGCTACTACAACGACAAACACATATCGGTTATCGGCCACGGCATCGGCATCGCCTCGGCCATGCTTTACACCACCGAGTTGATCCGCGAATGGGGAGTAAAACGCATTATCCGGGTTGGCAGTTGCGGCACGGTCAGCGACTCGGTGAAACTGCGCGATCTGGTTATCGCGATGGGGGCCTCAACCGATTCCAGTGTCAACCGCACCCGCTTCAGGGGCTACGATCTCGCCGCCCTCGCCGACTATAGCTTGCTGGAAAAAGCAGTCAACAGCGCAAGAATACTGCGTGTCCATCATCATGTGGTGAATGTGTTCACCTCGGATTTCTTTTATCCCCCGCACGGCACCGAGATGTGGGACACCATGCAACGCTATCGGGTGCCGGTGGTGGAAATGGAGATTGCCGGTATCTATGGCACCGCCGCCGAATACGGTGCGGCCGCGGTGGCCTTATGCACGGTCAGCGACGAGGTACGCAGCCACACGGGCCTGACGGTGGAAGAGCGGCAAACCGGTTTTGATAGCATGATCCGGGTGGCGCTGGGAATAGTCTGATGGGAGACAACAGGATTAGTTTCGCAACACACACTATTTTATTGACCTTGCTCACCGGCCTGTGGGCGGCTGGCGCACCGGCGCAAGGCGGGCTGGAAGAACTGATCGTCACCGCGCAAAAAAAGGAGCAGAACATCCGCGATGTACCGATCGCCATCGGTACCCTGAATAAGGACAACTTCAATGCGACGCTATCAGCCGGGGCGGATATACGGGCCCTGTCAGCGCGTCTGCCCAGTCTTCTGGTTGAATCATCAAATGGACGTCTGATCCCGCGGTTTTACATTCGCGGGCTGGGCAATATTGATTTTGACAGCAACGCCTCACAACCGGTGTCTTTTGTCTATGATGATGTGGTGCTGGAAAGCCCGGCCGCCAAGGCCTTCCCTTTATTTGATATTGAACGGGTTGAAGTATTGCGAGGCCCGCAAGGCTCGCTGTTTGGTCGCAACACCACCGCGGGCATTATCAAGTTTGACTCCAGACGCCCGACAGCGGAAACGACAGGTTATTTCGCGGCAAGCTATGGCCGGTTCAGTCAGCGCACTATGGAAGGCGCGATCGGCGGCACACTTTCCGCTGCACACGAACTGACAGGCCGCGCATCTTTTTTCTACAACGCCCTAAGCAACTGGGTTGATAATCTGGCCGACGGCTATGAAACGAGGAACCAACTTGGTGGCTTCAATGATCACGCCGTCCGTGTCCAGTTGCAATGGCAACCTGATGATCGTTTCAACGCCTTGTTCAACATCCATGGCCGGGTGATGAGAGACGGCACCCCGACATTGTTCCGCGCCAATGTCATTCAACAGGGCAGCAATGATCTCGTTACCGGTTTTGCACGCGATGAAGTCTTTATGGATGCGGCCGACAGGCACGAGCAGGAGCAGAATCAATACGGTGTTATCGGCACCCTCAGCTATGATTTTGATAATGTGAAACTGACTTCCATCACCGGCTTCCACACGGTCACCAAAAACTTTTCTCAGGGCGATGTTGATGGCGGCTTCGGTGCGGTCTATGCCAGACCGACCGGCCCCGGCCCCGGCATCCCGTTTGACTCCGAGACACGGGATGCCTTGACCGATCACGAACAATTCACATGGGAGTTGCGTCTGTCTGCCGACAGGCAGAACGGTGGCGGCTGGCAGGCGGGTTTTTATTATTTCACCGAAGAGGTGCAGATAGATACAAGCAATTTTGAAACCCTGCCGCCGCCGGGCGTAGCGGCGGGTACAATAGATGGCTTTGTGCGCCAGGCACAGGATACCGATGCCTGGGCGGTGTTCGGTACGCTGGAATATCCGTTCGGTGATCGCTGGATGGTGACCGTCGGCCTGCGCTACTCCGATGATGACAAGCAGCTAACGGCGCAACGGACACTGTCGCCGTTGCAATCTCAATCCCCGATAGGCCCGCTTGAGGCGGATACGGGAGATCAAATCGTGACAGGTGATGCAAGTGTAACTTATGCCCTGAACGACACGGTGAATCTGTATGCGCGTTTTGCCCGCGGCCACCGCGCCCCTTCCATACAAGGCCGCTTGCTGTTTCAGGACAGCATCTCCGTCGCGGATACGGAGAAAAATCATTCCTTTGAGGGCGGTTTCAAGGGCGAGTTTCTTGATCGGCGTTTAAGGCTGAACGCCAGCGGCTTTTATTACCGGATCAGTGATCAACAACTGACGCGCATCGGCGGCACCGGCAACCTCAACACATTGATCAATGCGGATGCCACCACAGGTTACGGGTTTGAAATGGAGTTTGAATATATCCCGGCGGACAACTGGTCATTCACCGGCGGCGCGAGTTTCAATCATACGGAGATTGACGATCCGGATTTGACCATCAACGGTTGTGGCTCGGCTGCATGTACCGTTATTGATCCACCGGCACCGAATCCCGACAATGTAGCGGCGGGGGTCTACTTTATTGACGGCAACCCGCTCTATAATGCGCCGCGCTGGATAGCCAACTGGAGTGTCCGCTATGTGCATCCGTTTGCCGGCGGTGAGTTCTATGTCCATAGTGATTGGGCCTACCACAGTGCCATCAACTTCACCTTGTATGAATCGCTTGAGTATGGCGATGACGGCCTGCTTGAGGGGGGCGCAAGAGTGGGCTACAACAGCGGCGACGGCAAATACGATATTGCCGTTTTCGGTCGCAATATCCTGAACGATGAGTCTCTGGTCGGCACCATTGACTTCAACAACCTTACCGGCTTTGTCAACAACCCGCCTATGTGGGGTGTTGAAGTCAGGGTCAACTGGGAGTGATACGGGGTCTTCCCTAACAGGCGTAGCCGAAATTTTGCTTGAAACGGTCGGCAAATTCCTGCGGGGTGACGGTGTGGTTTTGCGTGCCGTGTTGCTCAATCTTGATTGCGCCGATCAGTGAGGCGATACGGCCGGTAGTTTCCCAATCCATGTCCTGCATCAAGCCGTGCAACAGCCCGGCGCGGTAGGCATCGCCGCAACCGGTGGGATCATTTACCACAGCAACCTTGGCGGGGGGGATTTCATATTGTTTTTTTGCGGTATAAACATACGAACCTTCGGCACCGCGAGTGACGATCAGGGCTTCAACTGAATCCAGTACGCTACGCGTGTTCAGGCCGGTCTTGTTTTCAACCATCTGCCATTCGTAGTCATTGAAGATCAGCCAGTTTGCATGACCGAAGGCATCCAGCAATTCATCTTTGCCGAGGATCGGGATATTCTGCCCGGGGTCAAAGAAGAACGGTATGCCCGCCTCGGCGAATTGCCGGGCATGTTGCAACATTCCGTCTTTCCCGTCCGGCGCGACAATGCCGATGCTGATGCCATCCGCATCCGCCACCTTGTTCTCGTGTGCCCTGCCCATGGCGCCGATCTGGAATGAGGTGATCTGGTTATCATCCAGATCAGTGGTAATAAAACATTGCGCGGTATAGGCATCATCAATCACCTTGATATGGCGGCAGTCTATCCCCAATGCGTCCAGATGTTGCCGGTAGCTGTCAAAATCCTTCCCCGCCGTCGCCATCGGGATGCCGTCCGCACCCAGCAATTTCATATTATAGGCAATGTTACCGGCACAGCCACCGAACTCGCGCTGCATTTCCGGCACTACAAAACAGACATTCAGTATATGAATCTTGTCCGGCAATATATGGTTCCTGAAATGATCCGGAAACACCATAATGTGATCATAAGCCAGGGAGCCGCATACAAGTGCAGTCATAGTTGTTCTCTGGGTATCAAGCCCGGGTGAATAAACGCCGGATAGTCTATTATGGAATGGCTTGACAAGTCTATCTTGAAGTTATCTCCCCCCACCAAAGCAGGCTTCGCCTCCTTTGGCTCCCCCTCAAGGGGGGAGCAATAACACCGGCACGAATAGCTCCCCCCTTGAGGGGGAGCCGGTGGCACAAGGGCGTAGCCCGTAGTGGCTCCG
>JBPCXW010000104.1:0-2607 GCA_051008185.1 Gammaproteobacteria bacterium | reverse complement strand
ACTATCAGCAACACTTGCCCTCGCTTTGCTACTGGCTACATCGCTCGTATATGCAGACGGCCGGAGGGGCAAACATCACGGCAACCCCGCCGAAAGAATGGCGAAACTGTCACAGAAGCTGGATCTGAGCCAAGAGCAACAGGCATCGGTGCGGCAGATCCTGAACGGTCAACGGGAAAAAGGCCGGGAGATCAGGCAATCAATGCGAGAACAGGCAAAGCCGCAATTTGAGGCACTCAGGGAAGAGACACGCAGCAAGCTGGCAACAGTGCTGGACGAGGAGCAATTACAAAAATACGATGCGCTCCGTGCCAAAAAGCATAAAAAGATGAAAAAGCGTTGGCGCAAGCACCGCGATTCTGAATAAGAAAACTTTCCCCCCGTCATTCCCGCTCACATCGTCCACATCGTCCCCGAAAGGGGAGCGGGAATGACAACTTTTATCGGTTACCATCCTCCACGAGCGGCAGACCCCGGCGTATTAGCATATTTCGCAGGCGGATGATTACCGGGAATATCTCCTGATTCCAGTCGCTTCCCTGTTGGTCGTGGGCGGCCTGCTCCATTTCTACCACCCATCTGTCCTCGGTGAAGATGCCCTCGGTGAACCAGATGATGAAAGGCCATAACAACTCCATCAGGCCCGGTATGCCGGGTTTGCGGATATTCATCAGGCCGAAGGTGTGGTTGATTCGTTGTTGTTTATCTATCGGCACATAAGTAATCCACAAGTCCAGAGCCGGATGTTCGCTACCGGCCGTCCAGAACTTGAGTTGTTGATGTGGATAACGGGTGCTGACCGTCATCAAATCTCCCGGGCGAGTAGTTGACGGGGCCGAGCGTCTGCCGAGCATGATCTTTTCGCCTACGGGCTGCCTGCCGGTGCGCGAGAAAGTATAATCAACCTCCACCCAGTCATCCCCTTCACGCAGGTCCAGGAATGAGGTGTGTATCTTTGACATAATCCCCCGGTGCAGAAACTGGTGATTCATATCCATCAGGTTTTCGTGCAAAAAAGAATAGTGACAGCGTACCTGTCTATCCAGATAGCGGGTTTTGTAGTGTTTATCGTGCCAGCAAGGCACATCGGGTAGTGCGACCGTATGCTGTTTGTCCTGATCGCCGGGGAAAACGAATATCAGGCCATACTCTTCGCGACAGGCATAACTGCGCACCCCGCGGGGGACGGCGTCGCTCTTGCCGACATAAGGGATGTTGATGCACTTGCCGCTGTGATCATAAACCCAGCCGTGATAACAACACTGGATTGACTCACCACAAACCACACCCTTGGACAAGGGTACCTGACGGTGCGCGCAACGATCTTCAAGTGCAAACAGGGCGCCCGATTCGGTGCGTACCAGCACGATGGGCTCACCGGCAAAGCTGCGACTGATGGTCTTGCCTTTTTTTACATCCTTGCTTCTCGCCAGCGGATACCAGTAGTCCGGATGCGCCCGGATCTTGCGTATGTCAGCGGCACCATCGTGCAACAGTGTCGCCTCGCTTATGCGATTGACGGGCACGGTCATTGGGTCAGGCTCGTATGGACTATCGCTAAAAATTTCTCGGCGGTGATAAACGACCAGGCATGGCTGTTGTCATAATCGGCGGCATTCGGCTTGGCGGCCTGGATTTGCTCCAGTGTCTTGCCCTGATCAATCAGCTTTTGCACGCGTGATCTGACGCGCTTAAGCATGGTCACATTTTTTTCCAGTGCCGCCTTGTCACCGACCGGCCCGTGCCCCGGGATAATGACAGTTTCCGCATCCGCAAAAGAAATCATACTCTCTGCGGCGGTGATCATGCCATCAATAGAACCACCGCTGCCGACATCAATAAACGGATACATACCGTTGAACCAGATATCACCCGTATGGATTACATTAGCCCCGGTAAAATGGACGCTACCATCACCATCAGTATGGGCGTTCTTGTAGTGGCTGACACGGATAACATCGCCATTCAGGTGGAATGTCAGTTTGTCATTGAAGGTGATAACCGGCAGTGCTGCTTTGGGTGATGCCTTGATCGGCATGTTGAATGCCTCAATAACACCGTCCTGCGCCATGCGTTTGTGCACATTGTCATGGGCGACAATAAGGGAGCCTTCTTTGGCAAGGTTTTCGTTGCCGCCGGTATGATCAAAATGCCAGTGTGTGTTAATGATGTAGCTAACAGGCTCGGGGGTCAGCTTGCGTATCGCAGCCTTGATCTTCACCGTTAGCGGGGCGAACTGATCATCAATCATAAAAACGCCGTCCTCGCCGACGGACAGGCCGATGTTGCCTCCCTGGCCAAACAACACATACAACTTATCGTTTATCTGTTGCGTTTTGATCTGGACATTTGCAAATCGATCTTCGTCCTGTGCGTGACCCGCGGACAGCCAGACGATGATCAGGAAGGTTATAAGGTGTTTGGGGAATCTCATGCTACTCTCTCTTGATGATTATGACGGGAGAGAGAGTTGTACCACATTGTCTATGCTCAAGGGAAGCATTTGTGGCAAATCAGCAATGTCCCCCCACCGGAGCCACTACGGGCTACGCCCTTGGGCCACCGGCTCCCCCTCAAGGGGGGAGCAATAATAGCTCCCCCCTTGAG
>JBPCXW010000103.1:0-4927 GCA_051008185.1 Gammaproteobacteria bacterium | reverse complement strand
CTCAAGGGGGGAGCTATCCGTGCTTATAGTGAAAAGACAAAGCAGGTGTTGTTTGCCTGCTTTGACATTGCGTGGTGTGAGAAGAGGCAAAGTAGGCACTAGCCCGTTTTGTCATTGCTGGTTATAGTAGGCGGTAATGAAAATTGAATCCGCAAACGTCATCGTCAGTTGTCCGGGGCGCAATTTTGTCACCCTCAAGATCGTAACCGAGGGAGGCATCTACGGCATCGGTGATGCGACCCTGAATGGTCGTGAATTGGCCGTGGTGTCTTATCTGCAAGAGCATGTTGTCCCTTGTTTGATTGGTCGGGACGCGCAACAGATTGAGGATATCTGGCAGTATCTTTACCGCGGCTGTTATTGGCGCCGCGGGCCGGTGACGATGACGGCGATTGGCGCCGTGGATACGGCCCTGTGGGATATCAAGTCCAAGCAAGCCGGCCTGCCCTTGTATCAGTTGCTCGGTGGCAAGAGCCGGGACGGGGTGATGGTGTATGGTCATGCCAATGGCAGTGATGTTGAGGAGACCGTTGATGAAGTGGCCGCTTATCTGGAGCGGGGCTATAAAGCGGTGCGCGTTCAGACCGGTATTCCCGGCCTCACTTCTACTTACGGCGTCGGCAAGGATAAAAAGTTTTTCGAGCCGGCCACCACCGGGCTGCCTCAGGAAAATATCTGGAGCAGTGAAAAATATCTTGACCATATCCCGCAGTTGTTTGCCAGATTGCGCGAACAATTCGGTTTTGAACCGCATTTGTTACACGATGTGCATCACCGGCTGACACCGATTGAGGCGGCAAGGCTGGGCAAGTCTCTGGAAGAGTATCGCCTGTTCTGGCTGGAGGATGCAGTGCCGGCGGAAAACCAAGAGGCCTTTCGCCTGATCCGGCAACACACCGTGACGGCCTTGGCGGTGGGCGAGGTGTTCAATACGATATGGGATTGCAAGGATCTGATTCAGGAACAACTGATTGATTACATCCGTGCCTCGGTGGTAC
Source organism: Gammaproteobacteria bacterium (assembly GCA_051008185.1). Taxonomy (GTDB): domain Bacteria; phylum Pseudomonadota; class Gammaproteobacteria; order Eutrophobiales; family Eutrophobiaceae; genus CAXMWX01. The sequence continues at coordinate 3,929 of JBPCXW010000103.1, read as the reverse complement.
ATGCCGGTGGTATCAGTCAGTTGCGTCGTATTGCTGATTTGGCGGCAATGTACCAGATCCGCACCGGCTGTCATGGTGCCACCGATCTGTCACCGGTCTGTATGGGAGCGGCATTGCACTTTGATACATGGGTGCCGAACTTTGGTATTCAGGAATATATGCACCACAGTGAGCAGACAGATGCGGTGTTCCCGCATGCCTATTTTTTCAAGGATGGCTATCTTCATCCCGGCGATGCCCCCGGACACGGCGTGGATATTGATGAAGAACTGGCCGCCAAATTCCCGTATCAACGAGCCTACCTGCCAGTCAATCGGCTACAAGATGGCACGATGTGGAATTGGTAAATGTTACTGAAAAAATCAACAGCATTGCTTGTGCTTGCACTATTGCTCGGCGCCTGCGATACACAGAACAAGCAAATGGTGCGGCTCACTCATGGCGTAGATCAATCTGCCGGAGGCGGGCCGGCGTATATCATCTCTACATCTTCAGCGACCTACTATCTGGAAAAGGAGGGCGGTGGCTTGTCAAGCATGCTTGATAAGGATGGCGTGGATTGGCTGGGCTTTCACAGCGAAGAGGGATCGGGCTGGAAAGGCGAATACCGTGGATTTCCCAATGCCATTCATCGTCAGGACGGAAACTATTTTCATGCCATGAATGCAGGAACAGATCCCTCAACTTCTGTTGTGAATCTTGAGACTGATCAACATATTCGAATTACTTTTACCTCTGGTAATGGTCAATGGCAGGGGCAGTGGGATTTTTACCCTGATCGTTGTGACTTTACCATGAGCAAAGTCAGCTCAGGCTATAAGTACTGGGTTCAGTACGAAGGGGTGCCGGGCGGAGAAATGGATGTCACAGATTTTTGGTATGCGTCTGCTGATAGCCAACGCCACCTGATTGAAGAGCCGTTCATTGGCGATCTGCCCGCCCCTGAATGGATGGCCTTCGGTGACCAGAGTTCGCCACGGGTGTTATACATCCTGCATCACGAGGATGATGATTTCCCGGACGATTATGTCAGCCGCCCCTATATGACAGTGCTGGGTTTTGGTCGCCGAAATAAAGATAAATATCTCAACACGGCTCAAACTTTTTCCATTGGCTTTATAGAGTCAAGAGAATATACGTTGATTGATCGGGCTATCCGTGGGGTTATTGAATGAACGTAATAGCTCCCCCCTTGAGGGGGAGCCAAAGGAGGCGCAGCCTGCTTTGGTGGGGGGCCTTAGTTTCAGTGGCTTCGGGAATCTATGGCCCCCCACCTGAGCCACTACGGGCTTACGCCCTCGTGCCTCTGGCTCCCCCTCAAGGGGGGAGCTATCCGTGCTGGTAACCGGTACTTCTTTTCAACAAAACGCCAATCGTCAATAGCACCAGAGAGCAGATCACAAACACGGAGCGGCCCCAGAGCGGATTTGGTATCAGTGCCATAAACAGCATACCGGCTCCCATGATCATTACCATGGTGCCCAGTTTGTCTCTTTGCTGTCGGTCGTACTCGTCTTGTTGGTCATCGGCAATCACCGGCCTCTCAAGATCAACGAAGAATTCTTCTGTGCTTTGTTTGTGGCGGTCTTTGTCTTCCTTGTAGAAGAGTGTCGTTGACCAGAAAAATGTAGCTGTGATAAACAAGTGCCCTGCAATTGTCAGTATCAGGTGCAGATCGGCGGCTTCACGGCGTGTAAGTTGCTCCAGACCAATCCAGCTCGCAAAAACATCCGCCGTGAATACATTCAATATGAACCAGGACAAGAAAAGCCCAACGGCAACAGTTGCCCAGGGTGCCCATTGCGGTGTTTTCCTGACAAACAGGCCGACTATCAGGGGCACCATCAACGGCACCTGTATCATTACCGAAACAGACATCATCAGGCTGAACAGGCTGAGCTCTATCAGGGAAGTGAAGAACAAGGCAAAGCCGATAGCGAAAATGCCACCGATGAAACTCACGATTCGGCTTATCCAGAGCAACCGTCTGTCATTCGTCTTGATATTTCTCTTTGCGAGGTAAGGTTGATAAACGCTACGGACAAAGATGCCCGCGTTCTTGTTCAACGCCGTGTCCATTGACGACATGGAAGACGCGAACAAACCGGCAAGCAACAAACCTACCGTCCCGACCGGCATCGCATTGCGGGTGAATACCAGATAAACAGCATCCGAGGCCTTCTTGCCCAGTTCGGGATAGGCTTCGGCTGCGTCCGGATACAGGATGGCCGATGCCCAGGGTGGTATGAACCAGATCAGACTGCCTACACCCATCAGCACCATAGCGAGCAACGCTGCCTTTCTGGCATTGGCAGAGTCTCTGGCGGTCAGGAAGCGATACGAATCATGCAGGTTCATCATCGTGGTCAGTTGTTTTGCCAAAAAGAACACGAGAGAGCAGACCAGTAGCAGGCCATAATTCATGTCGGGGCCCATCAGAAACCCGCTGGGGAAGTTCGTTACCAGTTCCGTCGGCCCGCCGACTTTAACCAACGCGACGATGGCGCAAGCCACCGATACCACGGCGACAACGATTGCCTGAACAAAGTCCGATGCCACCACTCCCCAGGCCCCGGACAATACGGATACAAACAGTACGGTAAGGCCGGTGGCAATAATGGTCAGGCTGATGTCGGCATTGAAGACGGCACTGCCGAATACGCCCAACGCATTCAGCCAGATGCCGGCATTCATCAGACTGAATATGATGAGTGCCCAGGAAAAGAACAGTTCGTTCTCGGGGCCGAAACGCCGTCTTATCCCTTCCGTCGGTGTATCAACACGCATTTGGCGAAAGCGATGGGCAAAATAAGCCCAGCCACAAAAATAAGCGAAGGTGTTGGCAAAAAATACCAGGCTTACGGAGAAACCGTCAGTGAATGCTTTGCCGGCAGCTCCGGTAAAGGTCCAGGCTGAAAACTGCGCCATGAAAGCAGTGGAGCCAACCATCCACCACAACATTCTTCCGCCACCACGGAAATAGTCGCTGGTAGAGTTCTTCGCCATTCGTTTGAACGCGAATCCGATTCCCACTATTAGCAGGAAGTAACCAGAGATAACTAGATAGTCGTAAATCAAAAGTTAACTTCCACCCAGTTATTGGTTTCACGAATCAAGTCAATTAGCTGTTGGTACTGGTAGCCTTCTTTGAAAGTCAGATAAGGGGCGACAGGCGTGCCGCTAATATCTTTGACGAATTCGCGAACAAGGTATTGCCAGTTTCTCTGCGTGTCATCTTTTATGTCGGGCACATCGGCGGCGATCTCTTGCGGCAAAGCAATTTTCTGCCATTCTTTGCTCTCGCCCCACAAGTAGAGAGGGCCACTGCCATAGTGCCCTTTGATATAGATTGCGCCTTTGCTACCGTAAAACACCAGATGATCTTCGTTGAAACGAGGATGAAGTCCGCCATGCCTGAACAACACAGACACCGGTTTTTCGGCAAGTTCGCTTTGCAGGCGCGCTAATACCGTGTAAGACCATTCAACATTGCTTTGTCCCCATTTCAGCGATGGATCGTCAAGGTCTTCGGGTATGAAGTCTCTTCTTGACTTGAAGTTATGCACACCATCCACAATCGGTGCTTTGCCTAAATCGTCCCGAACCTCCGCCTTGATCGCGAGAATGCGCTCGCCGATTACCGAAGTAACGATGGACAGCTTATGCGTGAAATTGTTGTTCAGGCGACCACCGCCATCTTCTTTTCGGTGAGACCAGCCGAACGGTATGTCCCGCTCCAGATTGAAGTGGGAAATGCACTCAACCTCCAAAGGCTCGCCAATGGCCCCTTCTGCCACGAGTTTTTTGGCATGCATGACTTCAGGCATATACCTGAAGCTGGCGGCATAGGCGGTCTTGACACCTTTTTCCATTGAGAGCTGGTAGATCTGCTTTGCTGTTTTGCCGCTTTGGGTCAGTGGCTTGTCGCA
>JBPCXW010000102.1:0-20754 GCA_051008185.1 Gammaproteobacteria bacterium | reverse complement strand
CACAGCTGGTTTTACAAAGGCAAGCAGTACGTCGGTGTCCTTTCAGGCATCGGTGGCTGGGCTGGTGCTGTAGTTGCCATCCCGGGCCTTGCTGCCGCGCCTGATGAGGCGGCACTGGGTGCTGTTGGTGGTTACCGCAAGCTGCTGAACGCATCCCGTAATGCGGGTGTGTTGATGGTGTTCAGCCTGCCGTAAGCCGTAGTTAGCAAACGTTTTGACGTTTGTGTATAGAATCCCCGGTATCGTTCCTGATACCGGGGATTTTCTTATGCGGGGGACGGATTTATTTGTTATGGTATTGTCGAACTCACGGTGTGGGAACTGTCCCCGCCTTTTACAGACATATAGTTCTGGAAACGGAGGAAAACCAATGAAGAACAGATACACAGGTGCACTGCTTGCAAGTCTGCTGGGGTTGTTATTGATACCCCATACTTTTGCGGCGGAGCATATTATCAACGCAGAGGCGCGTCGGTTTAACCCGGATATTGTCTATATACAGCCGGGTGATACGGTGGGTTTTATCAATATGACATCCCACAACAGTGTTTCCGAGGATGCCTTGTTACCGGAGGGTGCCGAGCCCTGGCGTAGCGAATTGGGTGCGAATCTGAAACTGACCCTGGAGATAGAGGGTGTTTATCCTTATGTATGCGAACCGCATATCGGTTTCGGTATGGTGGGCGTGATTGTGGTGGGGGAACCCGTCAATGTGGATGAGGCCATGGCCAAGGCGAGGGAGATCCTGGAAGGGCCGAAACGCCGTTTGATCGGCAAGATTTTGAAAGTACAGCGGGCCGCCGCTGCCGCCAAAAAATAAGCGGGGCCTTGTGCGGTCCGGTGATCATCCGGTAATTTAGTAATAGTAAGTAATAGAATAGTTCAGCAATCGGAGGTTGATATGAATTCTGCTTTTGCACATAAATTCAAGATAGCGGTCGGTACGCTTTGCCTGTTGGCGACAGCGGGCACCGCGACTGCCCAGATAGACCCGGATAAAATGACAGCACTCAAGGTCTGCGCTGATCCTTTTATGTTGCCATTTTCCAATACCAAAGAACAAGGCTTTGAAAATAAAATTGCCGAGTTGTTTGCAAGGAAACTCGGCGTGTCTGTGCAGTATGAGTTTTTCCCCCAGCGTATGGGTTTTATCAGGAATACGCTAAGGGCGGAGGCCGAGAGCGGCCCCGGCTATAAATGCGATCTGGTTATCAATGTCCCGGAGGCATTTGAACTGGCGGCGACAACCGAGCCGTATTACACGACATCCTATGTGCTGATTTATGCAAAGGGCAGGGGGATGGACAGCGCGACATCGCCCGAGATGTTGGGTGAACTGTCGGAAAAGCAGGGGGTTAATATCAAATTTGGTCTGGTGGATCGCGGGCCGGCGCAGTTCTGGGTGGCCCAGCATGGTTTGATGGGCAATATCGTGCCGTATCAGGGCCAGACCGGTGATGCGCGTCTCAATCTGGGTAAGAAACTCATCGGTGATGTCCTGAGTGGCAAGATTGATGCGACCATAGCCTGGGGCCCCTCAGCCGGATATTTTACCGGACGGGGTGATGCCAAGGGCAAGCTGGTGGTACTGCCATTACGGGATGATCCGGAATCCCCTTATCTGAAGTTTGAATACAGCATGGCTATGGGGGTGCGCTACGGTGAAAAGGCCTGGAAGGATAAGGTCAATGAATTGATCCGGACCAATCAGGATGAGATTGATGCGATTCTCACCGACTACGGTGTGCCGCTGTTACCAATCAAAAAGTCAGCCAGAAAAGATGATGACGATTAACTCGGCGGTGCGGATTATGAGTATCGGAAATGTTGTATTTGCCTGCGTCACAGTGCTTGTCTTGTTGCTCGCCGGTATTGCTGTAAACGCACAGGAGTCTGAAGCGGTTGAGGTAGAAGTGGAAAAAGAATCCATTGATGTGCCGGGTGCGACCCTGGGCAGAATAGGGGAGTCCGCTGTTGTTGACCCCGATGAGTTTGAGTTTGCCGAGGCCGAGATCAAGCTATGGCTGGATGATCACCTGCACAACATCAAAAAGCCCTCGCGGCTTTATTATGAGTTTGTCAAATCCGGCACCTACGAAGAGGGCTTTGCCGATTCCGTCTATCTGGATATTACCCGGATCAACGATGATGGCACCAGGGATGCCAACCTTGAGTTTTTCACGGCGGAAAGACGGCAAGAGGCCGATGCCCATAATCTGACCAGCATTACCGGCAACCCGGTACTGGGGATATATATGCAGGGTGATGTGTATGAAATGGAACGCCTGACCAGTGGTAGCTGGCGTTATTTTCAACGCAGTATCAAGTTGGCTTTTGCCAATACCGCCAGCATAGAGGCGGTGACTTTTCAGTACGGCGATAAGGAAGTCAGTGGTGAGAAAATATCCATCGCGCCCTATCTGAAAGATCGGAGACGCAGACAGTTTGAAGAGTTTGCGGCCAAATCGTATGAATTTATCCTGTCTGATGCCGTGCCCGGAAAGTTATTCCAAATCAGGACTGTTGTCCCTGACAGTAAAGATCCTGATCGCCCCTTGCTACAGGAAGTGCTGACTTTGCAAAGCGTAGAGTCGTAGGGCGTTCTTTATCTCAGGCCGCTTGCAGTTTTACCGCGCAGAACTTGAATTCCGGGATCTTGCCATACGGATCCAGTGCCTCATTAGTCAGTAAATTGGCCGCCGCCTCATGGTAGCAAAAGGCCATAAACACATTACCTTTTTGTAGCCCCGCATCCGCTCTTACCGTTACCTTTACCTTGCCCCGGCGTGAGGCGATGCTGAGAGTGTCGCCTGCCTGAACCTTCATAGCCTGCATATCCTCCGGATGCACACTGGCCACAGGCAAGGGTTCCAGCTCGTTCAGCACACTTGCACGCCGTGTCATGCTGCCGGTATGCCAGTGTTCCAGTTGTCTGCCGGTAATAAAGACAAAGGGGTAATCCGCATCGGGCAACTCATCGGCTGTTTCATACTCCGCCGGCACAAAGCGGCCACGTGTATCATCAGTGGGGAACCCGGCGGTGAAGATAACCGGCTCGCCGGGATCACCTTCCTGCAATAAGGGATAGACAAGGGAATGTTCCTGTTGCAGCCTGTCCCAGGTCATACCGGCCATGCTGGGCGTGGCCTGTCTGATTTCATCAAACACGGCCGCAACCGATTCGTATTGCCAATCCAGACCGATGCGTTTTGCCAGTTGCTGGATGATCCACAGATCCTGTCTGGCCTGGCCCGGCGGGTCAATGGCCTGCCGTCCCAGTTGCACCCGTCTGTCGGTGTTGGTAAAGGTCCCGGTTTTTTCCGGGAAGGCTGAGGCCGGCAGGATCACATCGGCATAGCCCGCGGTTTCGGTAAAGAAAATATCCTGTACCACGAGGTGTTGCAGTTTTGCCAGGGCCTCGCGGGCATGATTCAGATTCGGGTCGGACATGGCCGGATTTTCTCCCATGATATACATCCCATCCAGCTCACCGGCATGGACGGCTTGCATAATCTCCACCACTGTCAGCCCTGCTGCGGGGTCAAGCGTAGTTTGCCAAAGCTGTTCAAATTTCTGTCGCACCTGAGGATTCTCAACGGCCTGATAATCGGGATACACCATCGGAATGAGTCCCACATCAGATGCGCCTTGCACATTGTTTTGTCCGCGTAACGGGTGCAGACCGGTACCCGGCCGTCCAATCTGCCCCGTCATCAGGGCCAGTGAAATAAGACAACGGGCGTTATCGGTGCCGTGGATATGTTGGGAAATGCCCATGCCCCAGAAGATCATCGCGGCATCCGCTTCGGCATAGAGCCGGGCGACCTGTTTGATTGTGTCGGCATCAATGCCACAGACACTTTGCACGCTTTCCGGACTATAACGCATGATCGCCTTTTCCAGCTTTGCAAAACCATCGGTATATTTCTCTATATATTCAAGGTCATACAACTCTTCATCAATAATGGTGTACATCAATGCATTGAGCAGGGGCACATCGGTGTCCGGCCGGAGTTGCAGAAAATAATCAGCGTGACGGCTCAGATCAGAACGATAGGGGTCCAGTACGATCAGGGTTTTGCCCGCCTTGGCAGCGTTCTTGATAAAGGTGGCGGCGACCGGGTGGTTCACCGTAGGACGCGCACCGGTAATGATAATCACCTCAGCTTCGCTGACATCGGCCACCGGATTGGAAACGGCACCGGAACCGATAGTCTCCAGCAGGGCGGCAACCGATGAGGCATGACAAAGCCGGGTGCAATGATCGACATTATTGGTCTGAAACCCGGTTCGCACCAGTTTCTGAAACAAATAGGCCTCTTCATTACTACCCTTGGCGGAGCCGAAACCGGCCAATGCCTGCGGCCCCTTGTTGTCGCGTATTGCAACCAGACCTTGCGCCGCATAATCCAGGGCCTCTTCCCAGTCGGCCACACGAAAATAATCCAGCATCGCCGCCGGTTCTATCAATGCGGTGCTTTTGGGCGCATCCGCCTTACGGATGAGCGGCGTGGTAAGCCGTTCCGGGTGATGCACATAATCAAAACCATAACGGCCTTTGACACACAGCCGACTTTTGTTGGCCGGCCCGTTTCTGCCATCCACATACTGTATCTTGTTGTCCTTGATGTTATAGGTGAGCAGGCAGCCGACGCCGCAATACGGGCAGACAGAATCCACTTGTTTATCCGCTTTATCTTTTACAACAACGCTGGCCGGCATCAAGGCACCGGTCGGGCAGGCTTGCACACATTCACCGCAGGTCACACAACTGCTGTCACCCATCGCATCATCAATATCAAACACGATCTTTGAGTGCTCACCGCGAAAGGCATAGCCGATAACATCATTGACCTGCTCTTCACGGCAGGCCCGTACGCAGCGTGTGCATTGAATACAGGCATCCAGATTGACCTTGATAGCCGGGTTGCTGAGATCGGCGCGGGGCTGTTCGCGGACCGGGAAACGGGGTTTGCTGATACGCATCTTGTCCGCCCAGTAATCCAGCTCCGAGCGTTGGGTGTGCGGCGACGGCCCCTGATCAGGCATGTCGGCCAGCAGCAATTCCAGGATCATCTTCTGTGAATGTTGCGCCCGCTGGTTGTTGCTGCTGACTTTCATATCCGCCTGAGGCGTGCGACAACAGGAGGGTGCCAATATGCGCTCACCTTCTATCTCCACCATACAGGCGCGGCAGTTGCCATCGGAGCGATACCCGTCCTTGTAACATAAATATGGAATATCAACATTCAGCCGGTTGGCTGTTTGCAAAATCGTCTCACCCGGCAGGGCCTCGACTTTCTTATCATTCAGATAAAATGAAATGGTTTGCTTTCCGGTAGTTTGAGTTGTCATGGCTTGAACTCCTGCGGGAAGTATTGAATCGCGCAACGCAACGGGTTCGGGGCGGCCTGACCCAGACCGCAAATGGAGGCGTCACTCATCGCCACCGATAACTCTTCAAGCAGGTCGGTATCCCATTGCTCCTGTTGCATCAGTGACACGGCCTTGGCGGTGCCGACACGACAGGGGGTACATTGGCCACAGGATTCATGGGAGAAGAAGCGCATCGCATTCAATGCCAACTGTCTTGCCTTGTCCTGTTGTGATAACACAATGATCGCTGCCGACCCGATAAAGCAGCCGGTCTCGTTCAGGGTATCAAAATCCAGTGGCAGATCGGCCATCTTGGCGGGTAATATCCCGCCCGATGCACCGCCGGGGAAATAACCGTACAACTCATGGCCTGCAAGCATGCCATCGCAGTATTCCGCTATCAGCTCATTCAGCGTAATACCGGCCGGGGCCAGATGTACGCCCGGTTTATTGACCCGACCACTGACAGAAAAAGAGCGCAGGCCCTGTCTGCCGTTTCTACCCTGCGAGCTGAACCAGTCGGCACCTTTTTCCAGTAGTTCCCGCACCCAGAACAAGGTTTCCATATTATGTTCCAGAGTAGGCTTGCCGAATAATCCCACTTCAGCGACAAAAGGCGGCCGTAATCTGGGCATGCCGCGTTTGCCTTCTATGGATTCGATCATCGCGGATTCTTCTCCGCAGATATAGGCACCGGCACCGCGGCGTAGTTCAATGTGCGGTAATGTTACCGGTGGATCGTCCATCAGGGCGGCCAGTTCGTGCTGCAAGATCTCGCGACATTCGGCATATTCGTCGCGTAGGTAGATATAGACAGCTTCGGCTTCTATCGTCCAGGCGGCGATCAGGGTGCCTTCCAGGAAGCGATGCGGATCACGTTCCAGATAATACCGGTCTTTGAAGGTGCCGGGCTCGCCTTCATCTATATTGATGGCGACCAAGCGAGGCCGCTTTTGTTTGCTCAGGATCTCCCACTTGTTACCGGCCGGGAAACCGGCACCGCCCAGGCCGCGCAGACCGGATTCCTTCATCACGGCGATGATATCCTGACGCGGCAATTCACCCGCTTGACACCGCTCAAGTAATTTATAGCCTGCGGATTTTTTATACGCGGCCAAGTCAATATAATTTTCGGGCCGGGTAATAGTGGTAGCCTCATTGACCAGCGCGGTTTTGACTTTTTCAGTGGTCGCCTGCTGCACAGGATTGGTGCCGACCACGGCTATCGGGGCGGCATCACAGCGGCCTACGCAGGGCACCTTTTGTATGCGTATTTCACCGTTCACATCACGTTCCAGATCGGCAATCAGATCGCAGGCACCGAACATCTCGCAGGTAATGGAATCACAAACCCTGACGGTCAGTTGCGGCGGCGCGTCTTCAGGTGCCTTGATGACATCAAAGTGATGATAAAAGGTGGCGACCTCATAGACCTCGGTGGTGGAGAGCCGTAATTCCTCTGCCAGCGCCGTAATATGCGCCGCCGATATATGTTTGTACTCATCCTGAATCAGATGCAAAAACTCAACCAGCAGGTCTGCCCTCCTCGGGCGATCCCCCAATAGTGCCCGTACAGCCTGTATCGCTTCCTTATCAGGCCGACGTCCCCGCAGTTGTTTCATTTTCTTTTTCATTGCTTCTGTAATCTCTTTTTATTTTTGCAAAACAAGTAGCTCACCTTTACCCGCGTTCGCCATATCACCGGCATAGCGATGTGCTTCATCACGATACTTTTTGAAGCGCAGATATTTGCCCCCCATAGATGACAGCTGTTTGAAAAGCAGTTGTAAAAACGCCATCTTCAAACGGCCGCAACTCAGCATCGTATCGCCGATGCCGTGCGGTCTGGCGGCAAGGATGATACTGCCGCGTTGCATACCATAACCGGGCAGGTTGCCGGATTTGCCCAGAATGATAATCGTACCGGCAATCATATTCGCCCCGGTATAATCACCGGCCGTGCCTGCCACGATGATCGTGCCGCGCCGCATCTTCCCGCCAATACGATCACCGACGTTACCCCAGACGGTAATGCAACCATCCCCCATCCCCCGGATACTATTATGGCTACCATTACCTAGATAGTCACCGGCATCGCCGGCCACCTCAATACTCCCCCCGTGCATATCACAAGCCAGCCAGTCGCCACAATCGCCGCCTACCCGGATAGCACCCCCGTGCATGTTCTCGCCGAGCAGGCTACCGCCGTGTGATTTTACCGTGATACTCCCCTCACTCATAGCGTAACCGATGCGGCAGACCTTGTCGGTGGTGCGCCGCAGTTCTATATTCTGCGGGTCACTGCCGCTGATCCTGAACAGATCGCCGAGGGCCGTCTTGCGCCCGCCGAGCCTCGCTTCAAGTGCTGCAATGCGCTTGCCCGCACGGGCCAGACGATCCGGTGTTACGACGGAGAGATCAAGCTGCTGTTGCGGCTTTTCCAGCAAAGTGAAGACCATCGGTGTCATTTGAGTATATCCGGTAAATGAAAATGATGCGGCCCCAGTTTGCCGCCGTAGTTACCGGCACTGATGCGATAAATGCCCTGGCCGGGCCCCTGTTGGCAAACCGCCTTGATACCGGCCCGCATAGCCTGCGCGATCGCAGCCTCGCTGATGCCGTCAATGACAATTTCCAGAACGGAACCCACTTCCTTGCCGAGCACGCTATCCACCTGACCTTTCAGGGTGGGGCAAAAGTTTTCATTGGTGGAAGCGAACAGGAATTTGTATTTTGACCCCACCTTTGAACCGGAGCCGACAATCCCGCCCGGGAACGGGGTGATCACATCGTCTATCTTGCTGATGGCCTGGATCGCTTTTTCACAGGCCGACAAACCCTGTCTTGCATTTGCAGCCATAATGATGAAGTTACCACCGCCGATCGCCGGCACCACGCCGGTGGATTCTTCACACAGAAACTCCCCGTGCATGACCGGTATGCGCCAGTAGCGCACCCCGTTCAGGACTTTTGCTATCTGATACCCATCACCGAAGTATCTGAGATTTTTGCCCAGGGGCAACATCGTATCACCCCTGATACCGGCGAAGCAGGCACTGGTGGCGGTGGTCATCACCGCCTGCCCCACGCGTTTGATCAGTTGATCACCGAGTTGTGATTTGGACATCGCAAAGATCAGCACGGCAATACCGGGTCGCCCATCGGGTGTCTCTGCGGGCTTCAGTTCGCGTTCAATACCCGCCTCGCAACCGCAGGCTATTACCGATGAGGCAAAGCCGGTGAGGGCGTTGGCCGCATGATAGGCCCACTTTAACGTTAGCCCGGTAATAATGATACGCGTTGCCTTCATCGGGAAGGCCTCGGCAAAAGTATCATCTATCATTACGCCGTTGATTTTCATGTTATTTGCAGGCATGTACGATCTGTGCGTTTTCGTTATAGGATGCCAGCTCATCCGTACCAATCCTGAAGTTGCCGATACTCATCGTCATATAGCGGTCAAAATAATGTTTCAGTGATCGCTCAATACCCGCATCATATTCGGGCTCCACTATATGCGTGGTTGTCGCAGGCACGGCACAAACCCGGCCCTGTTTGACGACCATTTCACCATTTTTAAATACATATAACGGTTTGCTGAACATCCGCTCCGCATTGTCGTTATGTTCATACACCGCAATGTCCGCCCTGGCTCCCGCGCCCAACTGTCCAAGGTCGCCAAGGCCCAGGCTCCTGGCCGGTGCGGCGCGGGTGAGTATCGCAATCTCATATAAAGAATATTCCCGATCAATGCCGGCAAGATGGCTGGCCGCCGCCGCCCCCGGATGAATGGTTTTCAGCATGTCATCACGAAAGCTCTTGTCCATCAGCAGGCGGATCAAATGCGGGTAACTGGTAAAAGGGGCACCGTTGGGATGATCGGTCGTCAAAAACACCCGCCAGGGATCATCCACCAGTAAAAAAGTCTCCAACCCTATGCACCATTGCAACGCATTGACAAAACTGTCATCCCGGTACCTGAACGGCACAATGCCGCAACCGGCATCACATTCAATATCCATACAGACCCATTTATCCGGCTGGGCATGCGTATGTCCCAGATATTGCATCATGCTGTCACCGGAGACAGTAACGGTCTGGCCGAACATGATCTGCCCCACATCAATGGATATATTGTCATGCTTGTTCACGGCCTGCGCGATCTCAGCGGCGGCCGAGGAAAACTTTTTGTCACCTTCCCGGCCGTAACTGTGAAACTGGGTATGGGTCAGGTGCATGGGCATACCTTCCGCTGCCGCTATGGTATCCAGCGTGGTGCTGATGTTTCCCGGTACCCCGAGGTTGCAACCATGCACATGCAATGGATGTGGGATGCCTGTCTGTGCGACCGCCGTCAGCAGGGCCTGTAATATGTCACGCGGCGTCAGCCCGTAGTGAGTGTTTTTTTCATCCAGATCCAGGCGTCGCTGATTGAACTTGAAGGCATTGATACCACCGGGATTGACGACCTTCACCCCGATGGCCTTGGCGGCGCGGACACTCCAGGCCACATAATCATTGATCAGTTGCTGATCCCGTCCGGCCTTGAGCAGCCGCAGTAAAAAATCATCATTACCCAGCATCACATAGGCCCCGGTATCCACCATCGGCGTGTCGGCCATTTCCAGATGCGCCTGCCGTGCATTCGCCGCCGACATGGCTGGCTCAAAACAAGTCGTATAACCCATCTCCGCATAGCGGTAACCGGTAACAAAACTGGACGGTGTGGCATGACCGGACCCGGAGCGGGTGAGCCGCCCGGCCTTGACCTTGTGCTCGGCATGATCCTGATCCAGCAACATCCTGCCGATATTGATCTTGCCGCCGCCAATGTGGGTATGAATATCAATCCCGCCGGCCATCACTATCTTGTTGCTGATGTCAATGATCTTGTCTACCCGTATATTTTTATCCGGCTTGATTAGCACACCGTCCTGAATATACAGATCCTGTTTTTCTCCGGCGATATTGTTGGCCGGGTCATAAATCAAGCCGCCTTTGAGTTGAACAAGCATGATCAATACCGGTTACAGTTGAGCCGCGATCTGTTTGAGTGTGTCAGCGGCACTGTCATTCTCGCTGTCACGCAATTTTTTCAACGGCAGGTTCACGATGCCATCGGTGCGAAACAGGTTGCCCCGATGATCCAGCCCGGGCACGCCAATCGGAATATAAACATCAACCTGATCAAGCAAAGCCGGATTATTTGACAGGGCGATGGTGGGTAACGTCGATTCCGGCGGTGCATCCGCCTCCAGACTGGAGACCCACAACACCGCATCAATATCCTGCGCGGCCGGATCAACCTCGGGGAAACCCTGCTGAAAATCCGGCCCGGCGGGGTAGCCTGTCTGCCACGCCGCCACCTGCTGTAATGTCATACCGCCGTTGTTGCCGGTCAGTGCCAGACCGGCAGCCCGTTGCTTCCGGTTCAGCCGCCGGATCAGGTCGCTGATGGCGTGTATCAGCAAGTCCGCATTGGCGGCGGGCAGGGCGGCGGCGTCCCAGACAAACACCGGATACTGTGCTTGGGCAATCAGTTGCGCGGCCTGTTGTAGCTTGGGCTTGCCGCTACCGGATTTCCGGCCCGCCTGCTGCTGCAACAGCTCGCTCTTCAACAGGGCCAGCGTATTGGCCAGTTGATGCTCTCTGGCCGAGATAGACAACAGATTTTTCGGTAATTGTTTGAGTTCAGCGGCGGCGGGTGTGCCAAGATAAATAACCTGCCGCGCCTGTTTGTTGCCGAGAAACTGCGCGTGGGCCGTGTTGATATGTCTTTCAATAAAACGGGGGAAGTTGTTTGTGACCTTGTCACCAATCAAGATCACAACATCGGCGCGATTCTTGACCTCGGCCAGAGTAGTCATTATCCAACCACTGCCTTGCATGACCTTCAGGTTGTGCAAGGCCTGCTGTTCGTATTTGTGCCTGACAAGGCCCGCGGTTTTTTCAGCCAGTAGCAGGGCGGCGCGCACACCGTTCACATCCGTCCCCAGCCCGGCAATGAGCGGTTTATTCGCCTTTTTCAACAGTCCCGCCGCCCGGCTGACGGCAACGGAACGGGACACGGCGGCCTGCCCGACATAAGCCTGTGCCGGGGGCGGACCCACGGCGAAGCCGCGCGCCGACCGGGCGCAACCGTTTGCGATGACAGACACTTGCCGTTGCTCTGCCTTGACCGACAGATCATCACACAAGAGACTGCAAAAGGGACAAGTCACTTCGCGTACCGTTGTCATTCAGACCTCACACAAGCAGGTTGTCGTTAAACAGAAATTGCACGAGCTTCTGTCTTCGTGCGACTAACAGTGCGGATAGTTGAGTTGTTTGTCTACCTTCTGCGTCAGTTCAACAAGGCCAGCATTTCAGAGATACGAGTATATTTTTCTCTGGGTTTACCGTCGGCCTTACCTCGTTCTATCTCACCAGCATCAATTTTTTTCCAACTCGCAAAATCAACATAGCGGACATTGCGTTTAGCAAGGATAGTATGGCAACCTTCAACTCCGGCTTTTTCCTCGCCTGCGGCCAGTTTGTCAATGTCCTCCAGTAGCGAGGCCACTGTTTCAACACTGTCTGCCCGATTAGTGCCGATAATACCATTTGCTCCCCTTTTTATCCATCCAGTTGTATAGAGACCGGGCACACTGACACCACCATCGGTAATCCGGCCGGCACTATTCGGGATGACCCCGTGTTGCTCGTCAAACGGCACACCCGGCAGCGGCAGGCCCCGATAGCCGATGCTGCGAAAGACGATGCCCGTATCCAGTTCCAGGGTCTCACCGGTGCCGCGGGCGGACTGCGAAAAGGCGTCACCGCTGAGCTGGTTTTTTTCCAGCACAATACTTTCCACCCGCCCGGCACCCCGCAACTCCAGCGGGCTTTGCAGAAAGGTGAACCGGCATTGTTTGGGTTTGGCCGCTTGCCGTTGTGAAAAATCGCTGAACAGATCATATATTTTTTTATTGCGCGCATTATCCTTACCGACCAGCTCGGTCTCGCTTTGCGGATTCAGTAGCAGGCTGTCAGCGGAGACCACCGGATCACAGGCCGCCAACCCGGCAAACTCTTTCAATTCCTTGGATGTAAATTTGGCCTGAGCCGGACCGCGCCTGCCCACTATGTGAATGTGTTTGACTTTGCTCTCGGCGAGTACTTCAAGCGCATGCCGGGCAATGTCGGTATGTTTCAGTTCATCCACCGTCTTTGACAGGATGCGACTGACATCAGCGGCGACATTACCCTGGCCGATGATCACTGCCGTCTGATGCGACAGATCAAACTGACGCTCGCGATAATCAGGATGGCCGTTATACCAGCCGACAAACTCGGTGGCGGTATGGCTACCGGGCAGGTCTTCACCGGGGATCCCGAGCCGCCGACCGGTTTCGGCACCGCAGGCCAGGATCACCGCATGATGGGTGGCTTGCAACTCGGCGATCGTGATGTCCCGCCCGACGCTGACATTGCCGATGTAACTAAACTCCGGCGCCTCGGCAATCCGCGCATAAACACTGATCACCTTTTTCAGCCCGGGATGATCCGGGGCCACGCCGTTACGCACCAGACCATAAGGCACAGGCAGACGTTCAAACAGGGAAATTTTTACCGTCAGATCGGATTTGAGCAGGGCATCGGCGGCATAGAACCCGCTGGGCCCGCTACCCACGATAGCCACCAGCAACGGCTTGTCAGCAGAACCCACTTTACTCATGTCATCCCGGCGGTGCTTGGATAAACATTACAAGCAATGCACTAAAAGCCCAGTGCCGCTTTCTTTGCATCGGCATCCGGCAACGGCTGCATGCTGTCGGAACAGATCGGCAGTTCCGGCGCACGTTGTGCATTGATCTCAAGCCATTCCTTTTTATCCTCGGGCAGATCATCCTCTTCATAAATAGCCTGCACCGGACATTCCGGGATACAGGCACTGCAATCTATACAGACATCGGGGTCAATATAAAGCATTTGCTCATCGTAATGGAAACACTCTACCGGGCATACCGCCACACAATCGGTGTAGCGGCAGTCTTTGCAATTATCGGTAACAACGGTGGTCATATCTTGCTCCTCATCGGTTTGGCGCGCATTATACAGGGTTTTTCAACTTTATCCCGCTGTTGAATTGGCAAGGTCCCCCCACCGGAGCCACGACGGGCTTACGCCCTCGTGCCACCGGCTCCCCCTCAAGGGGGGAGCCAAAGGAGGCGAAGCCTGCTTTGGTGGGGGGCGGGGCGACCCCTTGCCATTTTTGTCTCATAAGTACTGAGCCGCCCGCATGAGTCGTTGATAATAGGCCATCGGGCGGGTGTGTTTCAATAGCGCTATCTGAACAGGTAAGTTGGCACGACATCGGTGAGTGCGGTGGAGCACAACTCATCACCTTCGCCGCACACGCTGTCCAGTTGCAGTGAGAGATAATTGTCCACGCTGAACGGTTTACCCGGAACCAGCTCACTCATCTGCGCGAGCAGTCGCGACACGGGTGCTGGTAACGCGACAATATGGAGACGCTTGTCAAGCAAACGGGCAAGATATGCGATCAGTTCCCGCAAGCTCCAGTATTCCGGGCCGCACAGTGAGATGGTCCGGCCTGCTGCGTCCGGTTGGTCTATGGTGGCGATCATGCGTTTGGCAACATCACCTGCAAAGACAGGTGCGAATATGCTGTCGGCACACGGTAGCGGTAGTATGCCCGGCGCAAATTTGACCAACGGAAAAAACCGGTTGATAAAATCATCGTCGCGACCAAATATCACCGACGGGCGGAAGATGGTGCTTGCAAGGTCGCTCGCCGCGCGGATAATTTGCTCGCCTTGCGCTTTGCTACGCAGATATTCGCTGGGTGCGTCCGCTGTCGCATTCAGTGCGCTAACGTGTAGCAGGCGGCGCACTTCGGCTTGTCGGCAGGCGGCGACAATGTTTTCCACACACTGCACATGGGCGCGTTTGAAATCACCGGGTCTCAGCATACGGTTGTTAAGTATGCCGATCAGGTTGACGACAACGGAACAGCCGTTGAGCGCATGCGTCAGGCTGTCAACATCGTATGGGTTACAAGCTCTGAAGTTGGGGGCGTTGCGCGGTTCGGTGCGCGTGAGGGTATAGGTGCGGTAATCGTGGCTTTGTAGTGCTTGCACCAGCACTTTCCCGACAAACCCTCTGCCCCCGATGACCGCGACTGCCTGTTTCATTTTTTTGATATACCATGCTCGGTAACAACGGTGGTCATGTCTTGTTCCTGATCAGTTCGGGGCGCATTATACAGGGTTTTTCAACTTTCACGTTGTTGAAATTGGCAAGGTCCCCCCACCGGAGCCACTGCGGGCTACGCCCTCGTGCCACCGGCTCCCCATCAAGGGGGGAGCAGCAACACCATGAGGAACCCCTTACCGGGGAGTAACACTGGCACGAATTGCTCCCCCCTTGAGGGGGAGCCAAAGGAGGCGAAGCCTGCTTTGGTGGGGGGAGAGCGCAACGAGGCCCCCGATGTCAGCCCCTCCATGCTAATATGACAGTCACTACACCCGCAAACAGACCGGCCGGAACAAGCACATGAAGACTACAGACAGCGTCAGAATCATTGCGCCGGCGCGTTTGCATGCCGGGTTTCTGGACCTGAACGGCGGCCTCGGCAGGCAGTTCGGCGGCATCGGTGTGGGTCTGCAGGACATCGCCACCGTCATCTCTTTGCGGCGTGGCAGCGGCGACGGGGTCAGCGGCACCGGGGACGCACGTATCACCGAGACAGCCACCGCCCTGTTGCGTCACTTTGATATTGATGCAGGCGTTGACATTACTCTGGAGCAACAAATCCCGGCACACCAGGGTTTGGGATCAGGCACACAGACGGCACTGGCCCTGGGTATCGCGATCGGCGGTCTGTTCGGCATTAACACCACGGTTGAGGAAATCGCCACTGCCACCGGACGCGGCAAACGCTCCGGTATCGGTATCGGTGTGTTCAAGCATGGTGGTTTTATTGTTGATAGCGGTCGGCCCGAGCAACAGCCGCTACCGACCATCGTCTCCCACCTGGCCTTCCCGGAGCAATGGCGCTTCGTGCTGGTGTTTGATGACTCAGCCGAGGGCATCAGCGGTGCGTCCGAACGGGATGCGTTCGCCGCCTTGCCGCCGCTGGATGCCGGGCTTGCCGCAGAGACCTGTCGTCTGGTATTGATGCAGACCCTGCCGGGCATCATAGAACAGGACTGTGTATGCTTCGGCCGTTCCATAAGCCGCATTCAGCAGATCTGCGGCGGATATTTCCGCCCGGCGCAAGGCGGGCTTTTCAGCAGCAACGCCGTTGCCGGGGCGGTGGAGACACTGTTGGCCAACGGCGCCACCGGCGGCGGACAGAGTTCCTGGGGGCCAACCGGTTTTGCCGTCTTCCCGGATCAGGCCACAGCGCAACAGGCGATGACGGCAGTCACCACACAGCAAGCAGATAAGCAGACCGGCATCACATTATTAGTGACCGGGGCAGAAAACCGCAACGCCCGGATGCAGATACAACACACGAACAACTGACGAGCTGAAAAAAAATGGCCGGTTCTGTGTTAGGATCGGCATCACGCTCGCAACAAAAATAACACCAACAAAGGAGTCCGCCTTGCCGCAATCCGCTTTACTCGCTCTGGAAGATGGCAGCCTGTTTCATGGCCGGGCCGTCGGTATTGAAGGAATAACCACAGGTGAGGTGGTGTTCAACACCGCCATCACCGGTTATCAGGAGATCCTGACCGATCCCTCCTACTGTCAACAGATCGTCACCCTGACCCAACCGCACATCGGCAATGTGGGTAGCAACCCGCAGGACGAGGAATCGGCACGAGTGCATGCCGCCGGTCTGGTGATCCGTGACCTGCCGCACACGGCCAGCAACTGGCGACAACAACTGCCACTGGATGCCTACCTGCAACAACAACAGCTGGTCGCGATTGCTGACATAGACACCCGCCGCCTGACCCGGCTGTTGCGCGACAAGGGCGCGCAAAACGGTTGCATCATGGCCCTGCCGCAGATTGATCAGGCAGCGGCGGTGCAGGCGGCACGGGATTTCCCCGGCCTGCTGGGTATGGATCTGGTCAGGCAGGTCAGCACCGACAGCAGTTACCCCTGGCGGCAGGGATGCTGGGAGCGGCGCAATGGCTATACTACTCCTTCAAGCATTCCTTCAAGCACTCCTTCAACCGCACCAACCGCCGACCGGTGGCGAGTCGCCGCCTACGATTTCGGTGTCAAGCGCAACATCCTGCGTATTCTGGTGGAACTGGGTTGCGAGGTAACGGTAGTGCCCGCCACAACCCCGGCCGCCGAGGTACTGAACCAGAGTTTTGATGGCGTGTTCCTGTCCAACGGCCCGGGCGATCCCGAACCGTGTGACTATGCGATCACGGCGATCCGCGAATTGCTGCACACCGGTATGCCGCTGTTCGGCATCTGTCTCGGCCATCAACTGCTGGGTCTGGCGGCGGGGGCGACCACGGTCAAGATGAAATTCGGTCATCACGGCGGCAACCACCCGGTACAGGATCTGCAAACCGGTCAGGTCCTGATCAGCAGCCAGAACCACGGTTTCGCGGTGGCCGAGACCGGCCTGCCAGACAGCCTGGAGATAACCCACCGCTCCCTGTTTGACCGCACGGTGCAGGGCCTGCGCCACAAAAGCCTGCCGGCCTTCGGTTTTCAGGGCCACCCCGAGGCTAGCCCCGGCCCGCATGATCTGCGGCCGCTGTTCAAACGGTTTATCGATCTGATGCGGCTACGGGCACGCGCCTCGGTCCGCCGGTGACACCGCCAGATGCCTAAACGCAACGACATCCAATCCATTCTGATCATCGGCGCCGGTCCTATTGTGATCGGCCAAGCCTGTGAGTTTGATTATTCCGGTGCGCAGGCCTGCAAGGCATTACGGGAAGAGGGCTTCCGTGTCATTCTGGTGAACTCCAACCCAGCCACGATCATGACCGATCCGGACATGGCCGACGCGACCTACATAGAGCCGGTGCGCTGGCAGACACTGGCAACGATCATAGAACGGGAACGCCCCGATGCGTTGTTGCCGACGATGGGCGGCCAGACCGCGCTGAACTGCGCGCTGGATCTGGCCCGCGAAGGGGTGCTGGAAAAATGGGATGTGGAGATGATCGGGGCCAGCCGCGAGGCGATCAACAAGGCCGAGGATCGGGAAAAGTTTGCCGATGCGATGCGCAAGATCGGCCTGTCCATGCCGCTATCAGCGGTGGCACGCGATCTGGAACAGGCGATGATAATCCAGCAACGGATCGGCTATCCGGTCATCAGCCGTCCCTCTTTTACGCTGGGCGGCAGCGGCGGCGGCATCGCCTATAACCGCGAGGAGTTTGTTGAACTGGTAGAGCACGGCCTGAACGCCTCGCCGGTCAATGAGGTATTGCTGGAACAATCAGTCATAGGCTGGAAGGAATATGAAATGGAAGTAGTGCGCGACAGCAAGGACAACTGCATCATCGTCTGCTCCATTGAAAATGTGGATGCAATGGGTGTGCATACCGGTGATTCCATCACCGTCGCCCCGGCCCTGACCCTGACCGACAAGGAGTTTCAGATCATGCGCGACGCCTCCATCGCGGTGCTACGCGAGATCGGTGTGGATACCGGCGGTTCCAATGTACAGTTTGCCGTGAACCCCGCCGATGGCGAATTGATTATTATTGAAATGAACCCGCGGGTGTCGCGCTCCTCGGCACTGGCCTCCAAGGCCACCGGTTTTCCGATTGCCAGAGTGGCGGCCAAGCTCGCCGTGGGTTACACGCTGGACGAACTGGACAACGAAATCACCAACGGCGCGACACCGGCCTCGTTTGAACCGACACTGGATTACATCGTCACCAAGATCCCGCGCTTCACCTTTGAGAAATTCCCGCAGGCCGACAATTACCTGACCACGCAGATGAAGTCGGTAGGCGAGGTGATGGCGATAGGCCGAACTTTCCAGGAGTCCCTGCAAAAGGCCATGCGCGGTCTGGAGATGGAGATAGACGGATTTTGCGAACTGTCGCCCGATACGGTCAGCGACGAAGACATCGCACGGGAATTGCAGATGCCGAGTTCCAGACGCCTGCTGTATCTGGGCGAGGCCTTCCGGCGTGGCTTTGAAGCGGAGCGGGTGCAGGCGATGTCGCATATTGATCCCTGGTTTCTGGCGCAGATCGCCGATCTGATCGCCGAGGAGGCCAAGCTACGCGGTCGCACCCCGGACAGTCTGGATCGGGACACATTGCTACGCCTCAAACGGCAGGGGTTTTCCGACAGCCGTCTGGCCGCCTTGCTGAGCAGCACCGAGGCCGAGGTGCGCGCCTGCCGTCAGCGACAAGGGATACGCCCGGTTTATAAACGGGTGGATTCCTGCGCCGCCGAGTTTGCCACCGCCACCGCCTATATGTATTCCACTTATGAGGAAGAATGTGAGGCCGCACCGACGCAGCGTGACAAGGTGGTGGTATTGGGTGGCGGCCCGAACCGTATCGGCCAGGGAATAGAGTTTGATTATTGCTGCGTGCAGGCGGCTTACGCGATGCGCGAGGCCGGTTACGAGACGATCATGGTCAATTGCAACCCGGAGACCGTATCCACCGACTACGACACCTCCGACCGACTCTATTTTGAACCGCTGACGCTGGAAGATGTGCTGGCGATCATTGAGCTGGAACAACCGATCGGTGTGATCGTGCAATACGGCGGCCAGACACCACTGAAACTGGCGCGTGATCTGGCGGCGGCGGGTGCGCCGATTATCGGCACCTCACCCGACAGTATTGACTTGGCCGAAGATCGGGAACGCTTTCAACAACTGTTGCAACAACTGCAACTCAGGCAACCACCCAACCGCGTCGTGCGTACGAGCGACGAGGCCCTGCAACACGCCGCCGCCATCGGTTATCCGCTGGTAGTGCGTCCCTCGTATGTGCTCGGCGGGCGGGCGATGGAGATCGTGCAGGATCAAACCGAGTTGCAACAATATATGCAGGAGGCCGTCACCGTTTCCAACGACGCCCCGGTGTTACTGGATCGTTTTCTGGAACAGGCCATTGAAGTGGATGTGGATGCAATATGCGACGGCGAGCAGGTCGTCATCGGCGGCATCATGGAGCATATAGAACAGGCCGGGGTGCATTCCGGCGATTCCGCTTGCAGCCTGCCGCCATACAGCCTTGACGCCGCGATGCTGAGCCGCTTGCAGGAACAGGTAACCCGCCTGGCGCTGGGCCTGAATGTGATCGGCCTGATGAACACCCAATTCGCCATTCAGGGCGAGCAGATTTATGTACTGGAGGTGAACCCGCGCGCCTCGCGCACCGTCCCGTTTGTATCCAAGGCCACCGGCGTCGCACTGGCGCGGGTGGCGGCGCATTGCATGGTCGGCAAGAGTCTGGCCGAACAGGGCCTGAGTGACATCCGCCAACCCGATTTCTTTTCAGTCAAGGAGGCGGTATTCCCGTTCATCCGCTTTCAGGGCGTGGATACGATCCTCGGCCCGGAGATGAAATCCACCGGCGAGGTGATGGGCATAGGCGAGAGCTTCGGTGCCGCCGTTTATAAATCCATCCTGGCCAGCAACGAGGAACTGCCGAGTCAGGGACAGATCTTCATCAGCGTGCGCGACGCCGACAAACCGCAAGTACTAGAGATCGCCGCCAAGCTGATTGCACTGGGTTTCAGCCTCTGCGCCACGCACGGCACCGCGGCCGTCATACAGGATGCGAAGCTACCCTGCACGGCGGTCAACAAGGTGCGTGAGGGCCGCCCGCATATCGTGGATATGCTGAAAAACGAGGACATCGCGATGATCGTCAATACCACACAGGGCCGGCAGGCCGTGTCGGATTCCTATTCCATTCGCCGTACTGCATTACAGCACCGGGTCTTTTATACTACTACCATAGCCGGTGCCAGGGCGGCTGTTGAGGCAATCAAACATCACGATGATGATACCGTTCATTCTTTGCAATCATTACACAGGAGCTTTCTGCAATGAGTAAATCAGCTATGACGGCGGCAGGTGCCGAACGTTTAAGAGAACAGTTACAGCAACTCAAGACACAGGATCGCCCGAAGATCATTCAGGCGATAGCCGAGGCGCGCGCACACGGCGATCTGAGTGAGAATGCCGAATACCATGCTGCCAGAGAGCAGCAAAGTTTTATGGAGGGTCGGATAAACACGCTGGAAGCCGCCCTGGCCGATGCACAGATCATTGATGTCACGGCGATCAAGGCCGATGGCAAGGTCGTGTTCGGCGCCACCGTCAAGATGTTGTATCTGGAGACCGATGCAAAGGTGACTTACCAGATCGTCGGCGAGGAAGAGGCCGATCTGGAACAGGGTTTGATC
>JBPCXW010000101.1:0-7398 GCA_051008185.1 Gammaproteobacteria bacterium | reverse complement strand
GCAACACCTATTTCCTCCGCCAGCTGGTGCCGGTGGCAGAATCTTCCAGAATAATACCCATTGCCTGCAAGCGCTCACGGATCTGATCGGCTTCAGCATAGTTTTTCGCCGCCTTCGCCGCATCGCGTTGGTCTATCAGGGCCTGCACCCCGGCATCGTCGGTATCATCGCCGCCGCCATCCTTGAGAAAGACCTCGGCATCATCCTGCAACAGGCCAAGTATCCCGCCCAGATGGCGCAGTGTCGCGGCCAGGTCTTGCGCGGTGCGGCTGCCCTTGTCCGGCTGCCTGTTCAACTCGCCGGCCAGTTCGTGCAACAGGGTAATAGCCTCACGGCTATTAAAATCATCGTCCATACCGGCCTCAAAACGCCCCAGTTGATCTTTGAGTAGCTTCCCCTGCCGCGGATCACTGTCGCGCAGTGCGCTATAAATCCGCACCAGACCAGCCCTAGCCTCGTTCAAATGCTCATCAGAATAATTCAACGGACTACGATAATGACTGGACAGAATAAAAAACCGCACCACCTCCGGCTGAAAACGCGCCAGGATTTCCCGGATAGTAAAAAAATTGCCCAGAGATTTGGACATCTTCTCCTCATCCACCCGCACAAAGCCATTGTGCATCCATACATTCACAAACTTTTCACCACTGGCACCACAGGATTGGGCGATCTCGTTTTCATGGTGCGGAAACATCAGGTCCATACCACCGCCGTGAATATCAAAATGATTACCCAACACATCAGTGGACATAGCCGAACATTCAATATGCCAGCCCGGCCTGCCGCTACCCCAGGGGGAATCCCAACCGGGCTCATCGGGTTTGGCCGCCTTCCACAGTGCAAAATCCAGCGGATCATCCTTGTCTTCCGAGATCTCCACCCGCGCACCGGCACGCAGATCATCGGTGTTTTTCCCGGACAGCCGACCATACTCCCCAAACTTGCTGACATCGTAATACACATCACCGTTGTCACCCTGATAGGCATAACCATTGGCAAACAACTGCTCAATCATACTGACAACTTTGCCGATATGTTCGGTGGCACGGGGTTCGGCATCGGGAACAAGCATATTCAGGGCGGCCAGGTCTTCATGCATCGCAGTAATAAAACGCTCGGTAAGTTCCCCGATGCTCTCATCGTTTTCTCTGGCGCGGTTGATGATCTTGTCATCAATATCGGTGATGTTGCGGACATAGTTCACCTGATAACCCCGATGGCGCAGATAGCGATACACCATATCAAACACCAGCAACATACGGGCATGCCCCAGATGGCAATAGTCATATACCGTCATACCACAGACATACATCCCGACCTTGCCGGGCACAATCGGCTTGAACGGCTCTCTGGCACCGTTCATGGAATTATAGATTTCAAGCATTGGACTGTAACTGTTAGCTGTAATAGGCAAGTCAGTAAAGTGTGCATGGTATCAAAAGTATGAAATTATGCAGAACTTTCTATATCATCCCCTACTACATACAAAAACCGCATGAGGCACAAATAATGAAAGCAAGACTGACTACCGGCCTGGGTGACATTGAACTGGAACTGGACAAGGCAAAAGCACCGGACACGGTGGCCAACTTCATCCGCTATCTGGAGGCCGGCCATTACGATGGCACGATCTTCCATCGGGTGATCAAGGATTTCATGATCCAGTGCGGCGGCATGGACGAGAATATGCGCAACCTGTCCACCGATGCCCCGATCAAGAATGAGGCCGACAACGGCCTGACTAACATCCTCGGCAGCGTCGCGATGGCCCGCACCAGCGCCCCGCATTCCGCCTCGGCACAGTTTTTTATCAACACCTCGGATAACCATTTTCTGAATCACCGCGACAAGACCAACGAGGGCTGGGGTTACTGCGTGTTCGGCAAGGTCAGTGACGGCATGGATGTGGTGCGAAAGATAGAGCAAGTCTCCACCGGCAGCCGTGGCGGTCATCAGGATGTGCCCGAGGAGATTATCCTGATTCAGAAGGCCGTCCTGATCTGAACCTGCCGCCCGGCCTGTATGCCCGTCCTGTTTCTGTCCGACCTGCACCTGTCCCCGCAACGGCCCGCGCAGATAGCGTTGTTCAAACAGTTCCTGGCCGGTCCGGCACGCCGGGCCGAGGCGGTTTATATCCTCGGTGATCTGTTTGAAGAGTTCTGGTTGGGCGATGATGATCACACGCCGCCGGCGGAGGAGATCATGACCCACCTGAAGTCCTGCGCGGCACACAACCCGAACCTCTTCTTTCTGCGCGGCAACCGTGATCTGATGGTCGGCGATGACTTTACCCGACGCAGCGGCTGCCGCCTGCTAGCCGATGAAACGGTGATTCAGGTAAACCAACAAGCGATCCTGTTATTGCACGGCGACCTGTTATGCACCCATGACCTCAGCTACCAACGCTTCCGCGCCTTCATGGAACGGCCCGTCATACGCAAACTGTTCCTCGGCCTGCCCTATATCATACGCAAACTACTGGCCCGCGGCCTGCGCCCGCTAATGCGACGCGACTCGGCACGCAAGCAGGCGGCGATCATTGATGTCAATGAAGCGGCCGTAGTCGCGGCCATGCAACGGCACCGAGTCAGCGTATTGATCCACGGCCATACCCATCGCCCGGCCATACATCAGTTACAGGTGCAGGGCCAACCGGCACAACGGATTGTATTGGGTGACTGGTATCAGAATGAACTGATACTGGTTTGTGATGGACAACAGAAAAAACTACTACGGGTGCAAGAACTGCAAGCAGCAAGCGCGTAAATATTGCCTAAGACAACCAGCCCGGGATAGTGATAAAGCCCAGCACCGCCAGCCAGACTATCAGGGTACGCCGCAACAACGCCTGAGTCTCCGTCAGCCAACCTGCAAAGGCCTGGGCCTGGTCTGTCTCCTCAGCGGGGGCGTGATCCGGCGTGTAACCCATGGCCCCCAGACCGCTGTACCTGATGATGTCCTCACTGGCACTGATGCCATCGCCTTGCACATCAAACCAGCCTTCCAGCCCCTCCCGCAGACTACCGGCAATGGAAAAGCCTATCGCCAGCATACGCGCCGATGGCCAGCACAGGATGCGGTATAAATCCCGCACCGCATTGGCATGGGCACCGTGAATGTCGCGGTATTTGTCCAGCAACCGCACCGTCAGGCAAAACAGCAACGCACCGATCGCATCCAGTATGATGAACCAGAAGATCACACCGCACACCCGCTCATGGAAGCGCAACAGAAAGGCCTCTATCACCATCGTCTGATTGGCATGGGTTGCAGGGCCAGGCAGAAAGTGTGATTCCAACTCTGCCTTCGCGACACTGTCGTGCTCCGCAACGGCCGTGATGTAACGGTTCATCAACACATTCACATCCGGCCCGAGGCTATACACCAGCACGACAAGCGCGAGCAGATACGGCAAGCCGCCGTGCAGAAGACCGAGCAGGCAACCGGCCAGCAACAGCACGCCCAAAGGCACCGCCAGTGTTAGCAACACACCGCCGCGGCCGTCCCACCATGACTCACGGCCAAAGCGCGCCTCCAGGGCGGCGGCAAGGCGATCAAACCAGCCCGGTGAGCGGAAGCGATCCAGACCGCCAGGAAAGTATTCCAGCCCCAGCGCAATCAGTAATACAAGTAGTTTCATAGTGTCACATCATACTCTTTTCATGACCTTTCCGCACCACCGGGTGGCGCGAGACCCAGCTCCGTCCAGTCAAAGGCGGGGCCGGGATCGGTCTTTCTGCCGGGGGCAATATCGGCGTGACCGACAATCCGATCCTGACCAATCGCCGGCCAGGCCTGCCGCAATATGACGATCACCGCACGCAAGGTCTCGTACTGCGCCGCCGCATAAGGTGTCTCGTCCGTCCCTTCCAGTTCAATACCGATGGAATAATCATTACAAGCATCACGCCCGCAAAAGCTTGACTCACCCGCATGCCAGGCGCGTTTCAGCAAAGGCACAAACTGGGTAACCGCGCCACCACGATCAATAAACAGATGCGCGGAGACACGCATATCCCGAAGCTTGTCAAAATAAGGATGGGCCTGCGGATCAAGTCGGTTGCTGAACAACTGCTCCACATAATCGCCACCGAACTCACCCGGCGGCAGACTGATACCATGCAACACCAGCAGATCAATATCCCCGGCATCGGGCCGCTCATCACAATTAGGCGAAGCAACCCGCCGCGCCGGTTGCAACCACTGTCGTGTCGAATCCAGTTTGTAGTGCATGGTCTTCATATTTATACGAGGAATGTTTTGACTCAATCCCCCCCACCAAAGAAGGCTTCGCCTTCTTTGACCCCCCCTCAAGGGGGGGGTGATAACAGCACGAATAGCTCCCCCCTTGAGGGGGAGCCGGTGGCACAAGGGCGCAAGCCCGTAGTGGCACCGGTGGGGGGAACAACACCAAACCACAACCCCCAAATTATCCACCCCACCACCATACCGTGCAAGTGCATTACCGTCCGCAACAACAAGGCCGCATAGCAGATTACCCTGAATAGGCTTACAATACGCCTGCATCAACAACTACACGAGGGCATCCCATGTGCCGACTAGCGGCCTATCGCGGCCCGGCATTACAGCTGGAACGGCTTATCCATACCGGCGAACACAGTCTGGTCACCCAGTCCTGGGCCTGCAAGGAACTGCAAGGCACCAGCCTGAACGCTGATGGCTTCGGTTTCGGCTGGTATCCGGACGCCGCCCCCGAATGTTACACCAGCACCCTGCCCATCTGGTCAGACACCAATCTGGACGGGCTGGGCAAAAGCCTGCAAGCCCAACACTGGGCCGCCTACATACGCAGTGCCACCCCCGGCCAGCCGCTGAGTCTGGACAATACCCAACCGTTCAAGTGGCGCCACTATCTGTTTTTGCACAATGGTAGAATTGAAAACTTTAACGACGGCCCGCGCCAAGCCTTGCAAAACTTTCTGCACGCCGAAGTAGCCGCCGAAATTCAGGGCAACACCGATTCAGAATATCTGTTCGCCCTGCTCAAACATTTTCTGCTACAAGATCTATCCCCACAGGAAGCGATGTTACGCGCCAATGCCCAACTCACCGATCTGCTCGGACAAACCCCGGCCATGAGCACCCTGATCCTGCTAAACGGCACCGAGATCCTGTGTTGCCGTCACGCCATCAACGGTGCCCGTTGTCCCACCCTGTATTACACCCAAAACCATTCCGCCTTCGCAGACGGCCTGCTACTCGCCTCCGAACGTTTCTCGGAGACCGACAACTGGGAGACCATAGCAGAGCACAGTTGCCTGCACTTCAAGGCCGACAACACCTTGCACCATACCGCCCTGTAATGTTCAAACAGCTACTCGCCGATCTGGGCGTCCATCAGACACAGTTGTTACAACTCCTGCAACCGCTTCCGGCCGGAGACTGTTATACCCAATACCATACCGATCTCAGCCCTCTGGCCTGGCATCTGGGCCACTGCGTTTATACGGAATTGTATTGGGTGCAAGAGGTCGTCTCCGGTAACACCACCATTGATGATGCCCTGAAGAGCCTGTACATCCCGGAACTGTCGGCAAAAGCAGTACGCGGCCAATCCCTGCCACCGCACGCCGAACTGATAGACTGGGCCGCCACCGAGCAGGCCCGTTGCCGCGAACAACTGGCTACATTGAACTGGGATAAGCCACAGCAACGCCTGCTGCAAGATCATTACCTGCTACACTTCCTGAGCCAGCACTACGCCCAACACATAGAAACCACACGCCTGATCCTGATCCAGCGCGCACTGAACACAGCGGACAAAAAACCGGCCACCCCGCTCACAGCGCAAGCCCTCAAGCGTGACACCGCACAGATCCCCGCCGGGGAATATACGATTGGCTATACCGGCAACGGTTTTCATTATGACAACGAGGCACCGGCCTTCACCACACAACTGCAAGCCTATGACATCGCCACCGATGTCGTCAGCCACGGTGAGTATCTCGGTTTTGTTCTGGATGGCGGTTATGTCAATAGCGCGCTATGGACAAACGACGGTTGGCAGTGGTGCCAACAACAGGCCATACAGGCACCGATGCACTGGCAACAAGACAAGGCCGGCGACTGGTGCGCGATCGCTTTGTTCCCCGATGAGACCATCTCGGATAGCGACGCGCTGTTCGGCATCAGCCGACACGAGGCCGCCGCCTTCGCCCGCTGGGCCGGGGCGCGCCTGCCGCATGAATATGAATGGGAGACGGCCTGTCGCAACAACAAATTGACCGACGCAGGCCAATGCTGGGAATGGTGCGACAATACCTTCCATCCCTACGCCGGTTTCAGTGCTTATCCTTACGACGGCTATTCCCTGCCCTGGTTTGACGGGGAACACTATGTGCTACGCGGCCACAGCAGACACAGCATGGATTGCGTAAAACGCCCCAGCTTCAGGAATTATTACGCACCGGACAAGCGGCACATCCATGCCGGGTTACGATTGTGCTTATAACACTAGCAAAAAATATAGTAGGCTATGACCTTCGTTTCAAATCAGGAGAAACCCATGTTCAAGGCCACACCTGTTCCTGCCATCGCCCTGTCGGTCTATCTGTTCGCCCCAAACGCGGCAGCCTTTGATCCGGCCAGCCACCATCTTATTGATCTGACCCATTCATACAACAACAAGACACTTTACTGGCCGACCTCCACAACAAAATTTGAAAAACAGTCGCTGTATTACGGCATCACCCCGGGCGGCTATTTCTACTCAGCCAACGCCTTCTGCACACCGGAACATGGTGGCACCCATATAGATGCACCCATCCACTTTGCCGCCGACCGTTTCACCACTGACGAGATGCCGCTACAACAACTGATCGCCCCCGGCGTGATGATAGATGTCAGCGACAAGGCAGCAAGCAACCGCGACTATCGCCTGACGGCAAACGACATACTCGCCTTTGAACGCACCCACGGCCAGATCCAACCCGGCACGATCGTACTACTAAAAACCGGCTGGGATCGCTACTGGCCAAACGCCAAGGCCTATCTGGGCGACGACACCCCGGGCGATGCAAGCAAACTGAGCTTCCCCAGCTACGGTGAAGACGCCGCCCGCCTGCTGGCGGAAAAACGGCGCGTCGCGATCATCGGCGTAGATACCGCCTCAATAGACTACGGCCGCTCCAAAGATTTCATCGTCCATCGCATCACCGCCGCCCACAACATAGGCGGCCTGGAAAACCTGACACTCCCGGATCAATTACCACCCACCGGCTTCACCATCATCGCCCTGCCAATGAAAATAGCAGACGGCTCCGGCGGCCCGGTAAGAGTAGTCGCTGCAGTACCTGCATCTCGTTGAGGAAAAAACCGGGGGCTGACACCGCGCCCCCCACCAAAGCAGGCTTCGCCTCCTTTGGCTCCCCCTCA
>JBPCXW010000100.1:0-12780 GCA_051008185.1 Gammaproteobacteria bacterium | reverse complement strand
ACTACGGGCTACGCCCTTGTGCCACCGGCTCCCCCTCAAGGGGGGAGCTATTCGTGGCGGTAGGCGAAGGCGGGGGGCGTGGAGTGAAAAGGCAAAGCAGGCGGTAGCCTGCTTTGACATTGTCGGTATCATTGCTCCCCCTTTGGGGGGGAGCCAAAGCAGGCGAAGCCTGCTTTGGTGGGGGGACCGATGTCAGGCCACCCCGTGTTGCAACAGCTCAACCAACTCACCATTCGGCCCCCGGACGAGGGCGGCGGGCTTGTTGTTATAGGGCGGTATGTCAAGCGTATGCGGGTCCGAGGCAACGAGGTCATCCACAGCAAAGGTCACCATCGCTATGCCCGGCGGCAACCAACCCTTCTCTACCTGCCGCGGTGTAGCGGCGGCGGGCATCTGATCAATCTCCAGCAAATAACCCGCGCTCAGGTTCAGGGCGGTAATCGGATGCAGGTGATCACGCTGCAAGTCAAACGCCGCAGACATAACCGTCACCCGTGCATCAATAACAGGTGTCTCTGCAAGTGCAAACTGCTGCCGATAAAACTGTTGTGTCTGCCGGATATCCGCCGCCCCCAGTATCATCACAAAACAATGTTCCACCGGATCTTTTGCAAACGGCAACTCAAAACCGGCAACGGCATCCTTGATCTCGGTCAGGTACAACACCTCCTGCGCCATTCCCGTGACCTGCATCGCCCGTATCTTATCAGTGAAAGAAAGATCCGCCGGCGGCCCCTCAATGCGAAAAGGCGAACCGGCCAACTCCCCGGCCAGACTATCCACATCACGCACCAGTATCTCAATCGCATTCCAGCCATAGTCAGCAAAGGCACGGTAACCACCGGCCGCAGGCTGCTGCACCAGACGCAGATAATGTTCACTGCCATTGCCCGGCTGCAACAACGCCTGTGCCGCACCGACCAGCCGCGGGCATTGCCATAACCCGGCCTGTTGCGCCGATACCTGACCGTTGTAACACTGCCGATAATGCAGATAATCCTGATAAGCCTGCACACTGCGAGACAGATCGGCACAGCTAATAGTAACGATATGGATTGCCTTGCTCACCGCCCCTCAAACTCCGCCTTGCCCTGCTGGATCAGGGCGTAAATCCGCTGTGCGTCGCCGCCGATGTCTTGCACCATCTGCTGATGGGTATGCACGGAGGCCTCCCGCCACAACTGCCTTGAGTCATCGCTAATAAAATTCAGTGTCACACCCTGCGCCGGTAATCTGTTTTCAATATCCTGAATGGATGCGCGTATCGCCACCCTGGCCGCATTCACCTCATCCATGGAATTGATGATCAATGCGCGCTCGGCGGCATCAAGTGCTTCAAACCATTCCAGATTGGCCACGATCAAACCGGTGTCAAAGGCGTGGTATGTCATGTTCAGGTATTTCGCCTCTTTGGCAATACCCGCCAGGGCATACAGCCCTACCCCGCCCTGACCACTTTCAATCAGGCCGGTTTGCAAGGAAGGAATGATCTCGGAGAAGGTAACCGGGATCAGATCCGCACCGATGGCCTCGGCAAAATAACGCGAGCCCAGGGCGTTTGAGGCGCGCATCGCGAGGCCGCGGGCCTGCGTCGGCGTGGCAAGCGGTTTTTTTGCATACACATGTAACCAACCCACCTCAGACCACTGCAACAAGGCCAACCCCTTGTCTCTGAACAATGCCTGATAGGCCTCGGTCACATAGTTATCAATAACAAAATCCACTTGCGCCGGGGTCTCAAACAGATACGGGGCCAGCAACAGACTCAACTCAGGCACCACAGTCGCCAACCCTTGCAGGGAGAAACCGCCGATCTGCACCCGGCCACGACGGATATTGGACAGGGCCGTCTCCTCACTACCCAACTCACCGGCGATGAACATCTGCAAATCAAATGCCCCGGTGTCATTTTCCCGTAGCCGCTCACCGAAGCGTAACCACAGATCGTGCCAGGGGCTTTCGGGGAAAGACAGGGAGGTCACACGCAATTCCGCCGCACCGCTTTCAGCGCCATAACCGCCTGCGGAGACAAGCAGGCAACAGGCAAACAGGATGTTCCTTGCCACCGGATTTGTAGGTAGACTGCTCATCGGGCACAGGCGAGCCGGGCACATTGCTTTTTCATGCTATACTGTTGCTTTATGCTGTAAGTAGTTGAAAATATACGAAAATCATTATGTAGCGGATCAGTACTTATGAGACCAATCAGCAATGGCCCCCCACCGGAGCCACGACGGGCTACGCCCTTGTGCCACCGGCTCCCCCTCAAGGGGGGAGCCAAAGGAGGCGAAGCCTGCTTTGGTGGGGGGCCATTGCTGAGTTTGTCTCATACGTTAACGATCCGCCACACCATAACAGAGCACCATTGGCTATCGCCACCCCGATAAAACCATGCAAGAACCACACACAAAGTCAGGCACCGCAAAAAAGATCATTGAGTTTCTTGACCGGGTAGAGACAACCGTCACCACGCTGGCCTTTGTGGTACTGGTAGCGGCGATCTTTGCCGATGTACTGGCACGGGAGTTCACCGGCACCGGATTACACTGGGCGCGACAGGTCGGTGTCTATGCCAATATCATTGTGGTCATGCTGGGTATCGGCGTCGCCTCGGCCCGCGCCGGTCACTTGCGCCCCCGCTTCGCCGACAGCTGGCTACCCGCCCGCTGGGAACCGCTACTGGAAACCCTGAAGGATCTGGTCATGGCCGGGTTCTGTCTGGTGTTTGCCGGGCTGGCGGCCAAGGTTACACTGGACGCCCTGCTGTTACAGGAACGCTCGGTACTGATTGGCATACTGATCTGGCCGATACTCGCCGTCATACCACTGGCCTTTATCCTCGCCGCCATCCGCCATCTGATCTACGCGCTGACACCCGGCTTGCGCCCCGCTGATCCGCTGTCCCGACCCATACAGGAATAAGCTGGATGCTACTACTCGGTCTGATCACACTACTCGCCGTACTGTTACTGCTACGACAGAACCTGCTTGCCTTGCTGGGCTCGGCGTTGATCTACATCTACCTGGTGTTCGGTAGCGATGCACCTCATTACATCATCCTGGACGGCTGGCATGCCCTGAACCGTGACATCCTGCTGTCCATACCGCTGTTCATCCTGTCCGGTCAGATCATGTCGCAAGGCAGTATGGCAAAACGCATGGTAAGGTTTGTGCGCGCCCTCACCGGCCCGGTGCCCGGCGGGCTTGCGATGGCGACGGTGTTATCC
Organism: Gammaproteobacteria bacterium; assembly: GCA_051008185.1. Classification (GTDB taxonomy): domain Bacteria; phylum Pseudomonadota; class Gammaproteobacteria; order Eutrophobiales; family Eutrophobiaceae; genus CAXMWX01. The sequence goes on along the minus strand of JBPCXW010000100.1, from coordinate 9,553 downwards.
TGCGCCCTGTTCGCCGCCATCTCCGGTTCCTCCACCGTCACCCTGCTGGCCGTCGGCTCGGTCATGTATCCGGCCCTGTTGCAGGCCGGTTATCCCAGACCGTTTGCCCTCGGGGCACTGTGTGCCGCCGGTACCCTGGGCATCATCGTGCCGCCCAGTATCCCCCTGATTCTCTACGGCGTGATGACCAACACATCTATTACCGATCTGTTTATCGCCGGCATCGGCCCGGCGATAGTACTGACCCTGCTGATGAGCGGACTCGCCGTCGTATGCAACTGGGACAGACGCACCGACAGTTGGTCCGGGCGGGAAATCCTGGCATCACTGCGGCAAGGCGTTTGGTCCCTGTTCATGCCGATACTGATATTGGGCGGCATTTACAGCGGCCATTTTACCGCCACCGAATCCGCCGCCGTGGCCGTGGTGTATGCGTTTGTGATAGAGGTCTTCGTGCACAGGGAACTGCAACTCAGCGGCATCCATGCCGCCATTCAGGACACGACCAAACTGCTGGGTGCCCTGTTCCCGGTGATCATGCTGGCGGTGTGCCTGAATGTATTTTTCACCTACCAGCATTATCCCGAACAGCTTGTCAGCCAACTGTATGCCTGGTTCCCGGAAAGCCGCATCTTTTTGCTGGCGACCAACCTGTTTTTATTGCTGGCAGGGGCTATTATGGACATCGGTTCCGCAGTGTTGATTCTGGCGCCGATACTCAAGCCGGTGGCTGTGAGCCACGGCATTGATCCGATACACTTCGGGATTATTATGATAGTCAATCTGGAAATCGGTTATTTGACCCCGCCTTTTGGCCTGAATCTGATTGTGGCCATGGGTGCATTCAACGCCCGCTTTGGTGAGGTTTGTAAAAGTGTCATACCTTTTCTGTTGCTGATGTTACTGGGGCTGATAATCGTTTCCTTTATTCCACAACTGTCACTTTATTTGATAAACGAGATAACACCATGAGCAAGAGCACTGAAATTAAAGCAATTGACGCCGTCGTCAATATCTGGACTGAAGAGGCCCTGGCACAACGCCCCGGCTGGGGGCCTGAATTTTTTGTCGGCAAGATGAAGGCGGACAATGAATTGATGCGGGGCCTGACACTGGAACAAATGATTCAGCGTATGGAGGCGGCCAATATTGAGCACGGTTTTTTGATCGCCTCCAAATCAGGGCGCCCCGGCCTTGCCGGTTGTTATCACCTGCCGCCCGAGATCGTGGCCCGCGCGGTGGAGCAATACCCGGATAAGTTCTCCGGTTTGCTCGGTATAGATCCTTTTATGGGTATGGAGGGTGTCAGACAACTGCAGGATGCGGTCAGCAACATGGGGTTTATCGGTGCTCATCTCTACCCGCACTGGTTTGAACTGCCCCCGGATCATGCCAGATATTATCCTTTCTACAGCAAGTGTTGCGAACTGGATATCCCGATCCAGCTACAAGTAGGGCAATCCATGATTTATTCAAAAGAGCATCGTTGCAGGAGTGTTGGCCGCCCCATTACTCTGGATGCCGTTGCCTGCGACTTCCCCGAATTGAAACTCATCGGTATCCATGTCGGCATTCCCTGGGTTGATGAGATGATCGCGATGGCCTGGAAGCATGAAAATGTCTTTATCGGCTCGGATGCACACAGCCCGCGATACTGGCCGCAAAGTTTTGTGCATTATCTGAACAGCTACGGGCAGGACAAGGTGATATTCGGCACCGACTTCCCGGTACTGGATTTCAAACGCAGCATGGATGAGATCGCACAGTTGAAACTGAAACCGCAAGTATTGAAAAAATTCCTCAGGGAAAACACACGGCGCATCTACGGCCTGAAATAAATCGGCCAATGAATATCTGCTCCTTACTGCAAGGTCATGCCACCGATCAGGCCGATAAAATTGCACTGCGGCAGGGGCAGACAAGTATTGAATACGGCGAACTATGGCGACGGGTTGAGGCCTGCGCCGCCTGTTTATATCAGGCCGGGGTACGACCGGGGCACCGCGTTGCCCTGTCTCTGGCGGATCATCAGCTACATCTGATACTGCACTATGCCCTGCCCAGGATAGGCGCGGTGATCCTGCCCATTGACCACCGCTGGAGTAGCCGGGAAAAATCCGCCGCCCTGCATGCTTTTAGCGCGCACTGCATCGTCGTTGACAAGCCGGACGAGACACTCAACGCATTCACCCAACTCTCGGCCGGCCCCGACTGGTATGCCGAAGACAGTAGCGACCTACCCGACATACAGACCGTCAGCGATGAGATGTTGCTGATATCCCTGTCTTCCGGCACGACGGGCAGGCCCAAAGGTGCCTTGATCAGTCATCAGCAAATGTATCAACGGTTTGTCAGCCAATGGGAAACCCTGGGCTTCAACCCGGAGGACAGATTCATCGCCGCCACACCGTTGTTCTTTGGTGCCGGCCGCTCTTTTGCGATGTCTTTTCTGGCCATCGGTGCCGAGCTTGTACTGTTCCCGCCACCTTACGAACCTGAGGCACTGGTAGAGACGATCAACAACAGCCGGGCCAACTGCATATTTCTGGTGCCCACCCTGCTACGCCGGTTGTTGCCGCTGGCCGGCGATGGCAAGTTGTTACCGGGCATTGACAAACTGGTGGTCAGCGGTGCCGCCCTGTATCCCGAAGAAGCGGTGGCGGTGCGGGAAAAAATCAGTAGCGGTTTGCTGGGCTACTACGCCTCCAGCGAAGGCGGCGGTATCTCGGTATTGCAAACTGCCGAGTTTGCCGAGTATGGCCACACGGCGGGACGCGCCACCTTTCGCACGGAAATACAGATCGTTGATGCCGATGGTAATGAAGTTGCCGTCGGCGAGACCGGCCGCCTGCGTTATCGCGGCCCGGGTGTGGCGACTGTTTTTATTGACAGCGACGGTCAGGAATCCGGCGGCGATGATGACGGCTGGTTCGCACCGGGTGATCTGGCCTGCAAACTGGAGAGCGGACACATCGTATTACGCGGCAGGGACAAGGAGGTGATCATCCGCGGCGGCGTGAATATCTACCCGGCCGAGATAGAAGCCGTGCTGATGCAACATGATGCCGTAGTGGAGGCCGCCGTACTGGGCGAGCCATCGGCGACGCTGGGGGAAGACATAGCCGCCTTTGTTGTCACCGGCACGACGGTCAGCGATGCGGAGATGACCCGACACTGTCAGCAAAACATGGCACCTTACAAGCTGCCCAGGCGTTTTGTCTTCAGTGATACGCTGCCGAAAAAGACCTCGGGCAAGATTGATAAACAGGCCTTGCAGGCACAGCTAAACTCACAGCCCGGCGCACACTGACAAACCGCGCTCGGGATTGGGGATGGGCATAAGCATTTGAATTTATGTCCCGATTGTATTAACTTTATAACATTAGAACAAAGAGACTAGGATAATGACTGAAATAACCTTGCTTGCTTTTCTGCATCTGCTGCTGTTTGTCTATTGGCTGGGCGCCGATCTGGGGGTGTTCCACTCCAGCAAATATGTGGTTGATCCGAATATCAGCGTGGAATCCAGACAGGTGGCGGCCAGGATTATGTTCTGGCTGGATCAGACACCGAAGATGTGTATGCCGCTAATCCTGCCGGCGGGGATTCATCTGGCCTCGGCACTGGGGTATATCACCTTGTCCGGCCTGCAAGTGGGATTGATCTGGCTGGTATGTGTGTTGTGGTTGTTCAATGTGCATTTCATTCATATCCTGAAACCGGGTGGGCTGAAGCACGGGCTGGAGAGATTGGATTTCTGGTTTCGCATTGTGTTGATGAGCGGCCTGATCCTGTTCTCCCTCTACAGTCTTGTCAGCGGCGGGCCGGACAGCAATGACATGGTAGCCGTCAAGCTACTGGTATTCGCCTTGCTGGTCGGTTGCGGCCTGTTGATCCGTTTGTTCCTGCGGCCTTTTATTCCGGCCTTTGTTGAACTGACAAAAAACGGCCCTAGCGAGGCCGGTAATCAAATCATGATAGACAGCCTGCGACGTTGCCGGTATGTGGTCATGGCGCTTTGGGTTGGGTTATTATTCAATGCGGCCGTCGGTGTGGGCTTGATCACTTTCTAGGCGACCCGGAGAACCCGTATGCAACACAGAACCATCAAAGGCAGTATTCTGTACACCAGTAAAAAACCCGAGCGTATGGATGCGGAGCGGGGCCGCGAGAGTTTTATCATCAACGTACATCAGGACGGCAACCGCACCCTGATGGCACACTGCGAGATTGATGACGCACCTTCCGTAATGCGTGATGTCTGCCTGAGCCTGGATAAGGATTTTTATCCGCTGGACTGTTTTGTCAGACTCAGCATAGCCGACAAGTTTGAAGGCACCGGCTGGATGCGCTTTACCGATCACTATGCCGAAACCGAAATGTTCAATGCGCGCGACGGCCGGGTCTCGCAACGGCTGAACATCAATGAACGCCCGCGCTGGCTGGGCGCGCACCCGTTGGTTGCCGATGGCATGTGTTTCAGGATTTTTGATCAATCCAAAGGGCCGGGGCGCGTCTTCTATCCGAATATGATGCTGACCTCGCCCGACCACCGCGGTGCCACCGGCCCGTTGTTATTCCAACTGGGGTTCGGGATTGAATATCTGGGCGATGAAAAGATAACCGTACCGGCGGGCACCTTTGACACCCATCACTTCTGCTATGTGGATACCGGGGCCGGCGGCCTGCCTGAAGAACATCCCCCTTATGAAGTCTGGTGCACCGCTGATCAGGATTGCATTCTCGTCAAAGGTTCAGTCGGCGGTTATATGCAAACACATTATGAACTCATTGAGCTTGAACGCTGAGGAGTGATCACTATGTCTGCTTACATGATTATCCAGGGTAAGGTAACCAAACCGGAACAATTTGCCGAATATGCGGCAAAAACACCCAAACTGATAGAAAAATTCGGTGGCCGTTACCTCGCACTGGGACGGGATCTGGAGGTACTTGAGGGGGAATGGAATTATCAGGCCGTGGTTATCTCCGAGTGGGAGTCCATGGATGCGGCGAAAAAATTCTGGGACTCACCGGAGTATGCGGAATTGAAAAAGATAAGAGAAGGCAGCATTGATGTCACGGTGTTGCTGGTCAACGGCTTGCAACCGTAACGGATATGACAGTGAGCGAAGCCCCGTCAATCTACTATGCCCTGGCGTTGCAGACCCGCTGTCATGCCATCAATAAACTCAATGCAAGCGAGGCGCGGCAGTCTATCAATGACTCGATAGCCCGTATTGCCAAACAGATCGCGGCCGCCAAGGGTTTCATCGGCCCGGATTTGCGACTGGTCGTATTGCCGGAATATTTTCTGACCGGCTTCCCGATGGGCGATGCCGTTGATGCCTGGGCCGGCAAGGCCGCCCTGGCGACAGATGGCCCGGAGTATGCGGCCCTGGGCAAGATATGTCAGGATAATGATCTGTTTCTCTCCGGCAATGTCTATGAGCTGGATAAAAACTTCGCCGGACTGTATTTTCAAACCAGTTTTATTATTGACCCCGGCGGCTCCGTCATACATCGCTACCGACGTTTGATCTCACTGTTTGCACCGACCCCGCACGATGTCTGGGACAAGTATCTGGACATCTACGGTATTGACGGCATCTTCCCCGTCACCGAAACCGCTATCGGCAAACTGGCGACAGTGGCGTCCGAGGAGATCCTGTACCCGGAGATCAGCCGCGCCTTCGCCCTGCGCGGTGCCGAGGTGCTGTTACATTCCACCAGCGAGATCGGCAGCCCGCAACCGACACCCAAGGCCATCGCCAAACGCGCCAGGGCCATTGAAAACCAGGCGTATCTGATCTCCGCCAACAGCGCCGGTATCAGCGGCATTGACATACCCGAGTCATCCACCGACGGCATGTCCGGGATCATTGACTACCATGGTCATATACTCACCGCCGCCGCAGGCGGTGAAAGCATGGTGGCCAATCACGCACTGGATCTGCACGGCCTGCGCTATCACCGACAACGGCCCGGCATGGCCAATATGCTTTCCCGGCAACGGCTGGAACTGTTCCGTACAGCCGTAGGTGACGACAGTCGTTATCCGGCCAATACCCTGATTGATGCAAAAGGCAAACATATTGTGCCGGACAGAAAACACTTCATCCAGACTCAGCAGGCCGTGATCGCGACCCTGCAAAAGGCCGGACTGATCTGATATGCCGAGCAGATCGGCACAAACTGTTGCGGCCAGAAACCCGCGTACGGCCGAGGTTGATTACCGCTTTGAACAACCGGGACGGGCAACACTTGAGACCGCTACCACTCAACTCAGGCAGGCACAACACACCTGGTTCAGCGAAGGGCAAGACTACCGTTGCCGGACCCTGCTCGCCTTTGCCGAACAACTGCAACAAAATCAGGACGCATTGTTCAAGCAACTCAGCATTGACACTGGCCGTAGCCGGGAGACCGCACTGGAAATAACCGTCACCGTTGATGCGATCAAACGCTGGTGCGGACAAATTACCTCTCTGCTATCAGAACAGGAACAACAGACCAGCATTCCCTATATTACTGTCAGGCAACAACTCGTGCCTTATGCGCTGGTGGGCTGTATCAGCCCCTGGAACTTCCCCCTGTTGTTGTCCATGATTGATGCCATCCCGGCCCTGCTGGCCGGTGCGGCGGTGGCAGTCAAACCCAGCGAGATAACGCCGCGCTTTGTCGCCCCCTTGCAGGACCTGATAGAACAGGTGGCGGGACTGAGAGAGGTATTGCATTTTTTCCCCGGCAACGGCGAGGTCGGTGCTGATCTGGTTGAACAGGTGGATCTGATCTGTTTCACCGGCAGTGTGGCAAGCGGACGCAAGGTCGCCGCCGCGGCCGCGGCGCAATTTATCCCCGCTCATCTGGAACTGGGCGGCAAAGACCCCGCCATCGTCACCGACAATACCAACCCGAAGCGCAGCGCCGCCGCCCTGTGCTGGGGCGGCATGACCAATTCAGGCCAATCCTGTTTGTCCATTGAACGCATTTATCTACAGAGCGGCATCGCCCCCGACTTCCTGCAAGCCCTGACCGGACAGGCCACGGCATTACGCATGAATTATCCTGATATTGACAACGGAGAGATCGGCCCGATCATCTCCGAACAACAGATCAATATCATTCAGACGCATCTGGATGATGCGGTGGCCAAAGGCGCAACGATCCTCTGCGGCGGCGAGATTGAAGTGCATGACGGCGGCAGCTGGTGCCAACCCACGATCTTGACCGAGGTCAATCACAACATGCGCGTGATGACCGAAGAGACCTTCGGCCCGCTACTGCCGGTCATGACCTTCAAGGATGAGGCGGAGGCAATCAGGCTGGCCAACGACACTCCCTACGGCCTGTCGGCGGCGGTATTTTCCAACGATGTTGAACAGGCACAGCGCATCGCCCGGCAACTTGATGCCGGTGCCATCAGTATCAACGATGCGGCCCTCACCGCCATCATGCACGAAGGTGAAAAACAGGCCTTCAAGGCCTCCGGCCTCGGAGGTTCCAGAATGGGTAGCGTGTCAATAAAACGTTTCCTGAAAACCAAAGCCCTGATAGAAAACACCAGCATGACCCGCAACCCCTGGTGGTTCACATCAACAACATGAGGTAATCCAGCAATGCTAAAAGCCATCCTTGTTGTCACCATTCTGGTACTTGATCTTGGCCCGGTTGAGCGGGCCTATCAAACTGAACTGGATTACAGCGTGGTTGAACGCGGCCGGATCAGTGATACTCTGGCAGAAAGTTGGGATGCCGACAGGCTTGGCGGTCGCCGCTATATCCTGATGCAACCGACAAGCCGGGAGCCGGTGTATTTGCGCTTTATCCGGGACCCTGCCGGCAGACACTATCAGGCCATGCAGACGGAAGGCTGGAATGCGGTGGAGATCCTGGTACAAGACCCGGATGCATTGGCGCAAAAACTTGCCACATCAAAATATTTTTCTATCGTGGGGCCGCCCCGTTATCTGACGGAGAAAAAAAATATCAAGGCCATGCAACTTATTGGCCCGGCCAATGAATTGTTATACCTGACCCGTATAGCCTCACCGGAGAAATCCGGCTTTGGTTTGCAGGGGGCGCGTTCCTATGTGGATCGGGTATTCATCATGGTGGTGGGGGCAAGAGACTTTGCCGGTTTAACCACGTTTTACCGCGAGCAACTTGCGATGCCGGTGACCGATCCCCTGCTCTATCGCATCGGCGTGCTGTCAGATGCCCATGGCCTGGAGCCGGAGACCAAACATCAGATTGCCATTGCCCGCATCTCCGACCGTTTTCTGGTGGAACTGGATCAGTATCCTGATTCCGCCGCGCCTGCCGTAACGACAAGCGGGGAATTGCCCGCCGGTGTGGCGATGGTTTCTTTTATTGTGGATGAGTTTGCCCCCGGCCTGCCTTTTCTGCGAGCACCGCGCCGGCATCAGGTTCAACCCTACGCAGGGCGTAGCGCGGCCACACTGATCGGCCCGGCGGGTGAATATATTGAACTGGTCAAGAGTGAATAAACTTATGCACTTTTTCTGCAAGGTATAACGATGCCCACCCTCAACCGCCATTATGTTGCCGTAGATAAACGTCTGGTGCATTACCGCACCGGAGGCAACGGGCCGCCGGTGCTGATCCTGCATCAATCGCCGCAATCATCCACCGCCGTTGTGCCGCTGGCGGAAAAACTGAGCCGTGATTTCACCGTTATCGCACCGGACACACCGGGCTTCGGCCTGTCCGGGCCGCTACCGATCGCCGAGCCTAGCATTGAGGATTTCGCCGATGCCCTGGCGGTATTTCTGGATAGCATTGCGGCCCCGCCGCTGGCCGTGACAGGCACACACACCGGTGCCGAGATCGCCCTGGAGCTTGCCCTGCGCCACCCGGACAAGGTGCAACTGTTGCTGCTTGATGGCCTGCCGCTTTTCACGCAACAGGAAAGTGCCGACATACTTGCCCATTACTTGCCTGATTTCACACCCCAATGGGACGGCAGTCATCTCACCTGGTTATGGGCACGACTCCGGGAACAACTGATCTTTTTTCCCTGGTACAAAAAGACAAGTGATTACCGCATGCACTTTGACATGCCCCCTGCCGACTATATTCTGGGCTGGTTTATGGATTTCATGTATGCGGGCAGTAATTACCGCAGCGGTTATGCGGCGGCATTCCGTTACCACCCCGATAAGGCGATCAGCACCGTCCGCCCGACTACCGTATGCCTCTATCGTCCCAATGATGTGCTGGCGCAACACCAGCAAAGACTGCCCCCGCTCCCTGCCGGGGCACGAACGGAGAACACCGCGGCAGGTATCCCGGCAATGGAAGCACGGATTACAGAAATCCTGCAACAAGACTACCAGCTACAGGCGGCATGGAAGCCGGATGCAACAGCGGGCGACAATGACAGAAACTTCCTTGTCCTTGACCACGGCCTGCTGCATTACATCACCGCCGGTAACGCCAACAAATCCGGCCTGTTGTTTTTACACGCGACGGGACGCTCCGCCGACTCGCTGGAGCAACTCATTGTATTATTATCCGAGCACTTTTATGT
>JBPCXW010000099.1:0-18350 GCA_051008185.1 Gammaproteobacteria bacterium | reverse complement strand
GGGAGCCAGAGGCACGAGGGCGCAAGCCCGCAGTGGCTCAGGTGGGGGGCCATAGTTTCCCGAAGCCAAGTCCCCCCACCAAAGCAGGCTTCGCCTCCTTTGGCTCCCCCTCAAGGGGGGAGCTATTCGTGCCGGCGTTAGCCTGCTTTGACATTCGTAGCACCGGCATACTATACTCCCCCTTCAATAAGGATCCGAGGGGCGTTGCGACGGGGTCATCCCCCCGCTAGGCTCGGTTCCTGCTTTCTGATCATCAAACGGCGCTCGCTTGCATTGTGTTTTTAGGAGAACGATATGAGCGTAGCAGGTGATTCTGTATTTTCTGATTGTCGTATTGCTGATCTGTCCCTGGCCGCATGGGGCCACAAAGAGATACGCATAGCCGAAACCGAAATGCCCGGTCTGGTCGCCGTGCGTGCGGAGTATGGCGGTGACAAGCCCCTTGCGGGGGCGCGCATTGCCGGTTCTTTGCACATGACCATACAAACAGCGGTGCTGATTGAGACCTTGATCGCATTGGGGGCGGAGGTGCGCTGGGCTTCCTGCAACATCTTTTCCACTCAGGATCATGCCGCGGCGGCGATTGCCGATCAGGGCATCTCGGTCTTTGCCTACAAGGGCGAGACGCTGGAAGAGTATTGGGATTACACCCATCGCATCATGGAGTGGGACGACGGCGGCACACCCAATATGATTCTGGACGATGGCGGCGATGCCACACTGTTGGTGATCCTCGGCGCCAGGGCCGAGCAGGATGCGACCGTGCTGGACAACCCTGCCAGCGAAGAGGAGCAATACCTGTTTGCCGCTATCAGGAAAAAGTTGCAATCCAGCCCGGGCTGGTACAGCAAGATCATGGCGAACATCAAAGGTGTCACCGAAGAGACAACCACCGGCGTGAATCGTCTGTATCAAATGCAGGAAAAAGGTGAATTGCCTTTTCCTGCGATCAATGTCAATGATGCGGTGACAAAATCCAAGTTTGATAATCTGTATGGTTGCCGCGAATCACTGGTTGATGGTATCAAGCGGGCGACCGATACGATGATCGCCGGCAAGATTGCGATGGTGTTGGGTTATGGCGATGTGGGCAAAGGTTGCGCCCAATCCCTGCGCGGTCTGGGTGCCACTGTTTGGGTGACGGAAGTGGATCCCATCTGCGCCCTGCAGGCGGCGATGGAAGGCTATCGCGTGGTGCGTATGGATCAGGTTTGCAATAAGGTTGACATCTTTGTTACCGCCACCGGTAATTTCAATGTTATTACCCATGAGCATATATTGCAGATGAAGGATCAGGCGATTGTCTGCAACATCGGTCATTTTGATAATGAAATTGATGTTGCCAGTCTGGAAAATTACACATGGGAAGAGATCAAGCCGCAAGTAGATCATATCATCCTGCCGGACGGCAAGCGTATTATCCTGCTGGCCAGAGGCAGGCTGGTCAATCTGGGTTGTGCCACCGGGCATCCGAGTTTTGTTATGTCCAATTCTTTTACTAATCAGGTGTTGGCACAGATTGAGTTATTCAAATACAACGACAAGTATCAGAAAGATGTCTATGTCTTGCCCAAGCATCTGGATGAAAAAGTGGCGCGGCTGCATTTGCAGAGGATCGGCGCTGATCTGACCGAATTGACGGCGAAACAGGCCGGGTATATCGGCGTCAAGGTTGAGGGGCCTTACAAACCCGATCACTACCGTTACTAGGCAAGCCCCGCATTATGAACAAACCAACCCTGGAATTGAGTTTTGAATTTTTCCCGCCCAGAAGCCCTGAGGCGGAGGCGCGTTTATTGACGACCGTCAATGAGCTGTGTGTGTGCAAGCCGGAATTTTTTTCCGTGACCTTCGGTGCCGGTGGCAGCACCCGTGAAAAAACACTGGAGACAGTGCTGTCCATTCGGGAACAAACCCCTATTGAGTCCGTGCCGCATATATCGTGCATCGGCTTCCCGGTGGAGGATATAAGGCAGGTACTGCAACGCTATCGGGACAACGGTTTCAAGAGTCTGGTCGCGTTGCGGGGTGATCTGCCATCAGGCGCGGCCGGTGGCGGTAGCCTGCGTTATGCCAATGAGTTGGTAGAGTTCATCCGCGCCGAGACCGGCGATCATTTTCGTCTTTATGTCGCCTGTTATCCTGAGGTTCATCCGCAGTCACACGGCGTCGCCAGAGATATGGATAATTTCAAACGCAAGGTGGATGCCGGTGCCGATGCGGCCATCACCCAGTATTTCTATAACATTGATGCCTACCTGCATTTTCTGGAAAGTTGCCGTAGCCAACAAATTGATATTCCGATCATCCCCGGCGTTATGCCGATCATCAACTGCACCCAACTATTACGCTTCTCCGAAGCCTGCGGCGCCGAAGTCCCGCGCTGGATAACAAAACGCTTACAGGATTTCGGCGATGACCGCGCCTCCATCAAAAAATTCGGCATAGAGGTAACCACCCACCTATGCGAACAACTAATCAAAAACGGTGCCGATAACCTGCACATCTACACGATGAACCAGTCCGAGGCCTCGCTGGCCATCAGACAGAATTTGGGTTTGGACGGATAGCTCCCCCCTTGAGGGGGAACCAGTTGCCGAAACAAGTCCCCCCACCAAAGCAGGCTGCGCCTGCTTTGCCCGAAAATAGCCATGGGCGTATTGGATACGAACCTGCAATGGCTTACTATCAATAATTCATGCTCAACTCAAAACTGAATCTGCAACAAATAGCACGCGACATAAAAACCTGGGGGCGCGCCGTCGGGTTTCAGCAGGTTGGTATTAGTGATACTGATCTGTCTGCGGATGAAACTGCGTTGCTAAAGTGGCTGGCGAAACAACGGCACGGCAGTATGTCTTATATGGAAAGGCACGGTAAACGTCGTAGCCGTCCTGCCGAGTTGATCCCCGGCACTGTTCGGGTGATCTCTGTGCGTATGGATTATTTTCCTGACGATGGTTTTGATGCGGAGGCGGTGTTGGATGATCCGCAGCGGGCATTTATTTCTCGTTACGCATTGGGACGTGATTATCATAAAGTTATGCGTTCGCGGTTGGCGCAACTTGCGCGACGTATTGAAGTTGCTGTGGGTGAGTTTCAGTATAGAGTATTCACCGACAGTGCGCCGGTTATGGAAAAACCTCTGGCGCGTAATGCCGGGTTAGGTTGGATAGGTAAACATACAAACTTGATCAATGACAAAGCGGGTTCATGGTTTTTTCTGGGTGAGATTTATACTGACTTACCTTTGCCGGTTGATCCTGTTTATAAAAATGATCACTGCGGCAGTTGTCGTGCTTGCATGGATGTTTGTCCCACCGGTGCCATCGTCGCACCTTATGAACTGGATGCGCGGCGTTGTATTTCTTATCTGACGATTGAACTGCGTGGTTCCATACCTGAGCAATACAGGAAACTGATCGGCAATCGTGTTTATGGTTGTGATGACTGCCAGTTGTTTTGTCCCTGGAACAAATTCGCACAGGCAACGGATGAACCGGACTACCAACCCCGACACGGGCTGAACAACATCGCCTTGCTGGAATGTTTTGCCTGGAGTGAGCCGGAGTTTCTGCAAAAAACGGAGGGCAGTGCGATCAGGCGTATTGGTTATGAGTGTTGGCTACGCAATGTGGCCGTTGCGTTGGGTAATACCGATGGCGGGCAAGAGGTTATCCACGCCTTGCGGGCGAGGCTGGACCATCCGTCGGAGCTGGTGCGGGAACATGTGCAGTGGGCGTTGCGGGAGCATGGGGAGGAATGAGTTTGACCCCCCACCAAAGCAGGCTTCGCCTCCTTTGGCTCCCCCTCAAGGGGGGAGCTATGTTACTGAACGAGGTCTGCCCTAGCGAGATGGTCACGCGCCTTTAGCTCCCCCCTTGAGGGGGAGCCGGTGGCACGAGGGCGTAGCCCGTAGTGGCTCCGGTGGGGGGACCTTGCCAAGTTACCCCGCACTAACATAGATGATTACGGCTTTGACAGGTATAATGCCGCTGATGAGTAAGCCAACCACTAATAAATACATTATTGCACCCTCCATCCTGTCCGCCGATATGGCTCGGCTGGGTGATGACGCAGCGGCGGTGCTGGCGGCGGGGGCGGATTTTATCCATGTTGATGTGATGGATAATCATTATGTGCCCAACCTGACCTTCGGGCCGGTTGTTGTCAGGGCCTTACGGGATTACGGGGTTAGCGCGCCACTGGATGTGCATCTGATGATCAAGCCGGTGGATGCGATTATCCCTGAGTTTGCCGCCGCCGGGGCTGACTATATTACCTTTCACCCGGAGGCCAGTGAGCATATTGATCGCAGCTTGCAGATCATCAAGGACAACGGCTGCAAGGCCGGGCTGGTATTCAACCCGGCTACGCCGCTGGATCATCTTGATTATCTGCTGGAGCGTATTGATATGGTGTTGATTATGTCGGTCAATCCCGGTTTCGGTGGTCAGGGCTTTATCCCCTCTACGCTGGACAAGTTGCGTAAGGCCCGGCAACTTATTGATGCCTGCGGGCGGGATGATATCCGGCTGGAGATTGATGGCGGTGTGAAGATTGACAACATCGCAGAGATAGCCACCGCCGGGGCGGATACCTTTGTCGCAGGCTCAGCCATCTTTGGCAGTGATGATTATGCCGCCGCCATTCGTGATATGCGACAGCAGCTACAGACTGTCAAGCCGTAAGCCGCAGTTTCATTCAAGGAGCTGAAGCGCATGATTGATGCTGAACAATTTACACGGCTTGCCGCCGAAGGTTATAACCGCATTCCTGTCGTGCGCGAACTGCTGGCCGATCTGGACACGCCGCTCAGTGCCTATATGAAACTGGGCGGGGACAAACGTACGTTTCTGCTGGAATCGGTGCTGGGCGGTGAGAAGTGGGGACATTATTCTTTTATCGGTCTGGCGGCTGATACGCAGATACGGGTGAAAGATAGTGTGGTGCGGGTGGAGACAGGCGGCAAGGTTGTCTCGGAGAAAAAGGTTGATGATCCTTTTCAGGAGATTGAGGCCTTTCGCAAACAATACCGCGTGCCGCATCTTGCAGGCTTGCCGCGTTTCAGTGGTGGCCTGGTGGGTTATTTTGGTTATGACTGTATCCGTTATATTGAGCCGAAAGTCGGTCATGTTGATAAGGCCGATCCGCTGGATTGCCCTGATATATTGCTGCTGGTCTGTGACCGGGTGGTGGTGTTTGATAATGTCAGCTCCAGAGTCATGCTGATTGTGCATGCCGACCCGGCTACCGACGATGCCTACGCCAAAGCGCAAAAGGAACTTGATGTGCTGGAAAAGAAACTGGTGAAAAATGAGTTGCCGCAAAAAGATGCCTTTGCTTCCGGCATTGAGGTGGAAGAGAAGAACTTTGTCTCCGGGTTCAGCAAGGATAAGTTCACCCGCGCCGTGCGACGTGTCAAGGACTATATAGTAGAAGGGGACGCGATGCAGGTGGTGTTGTCGCAACGCCTGTCTATTCCGTTCAAGACTGCGCCGTTGCAACTGTATCGGGCACTGCGTTGTACCAATCCTTCACCTTATATGTTTCATCTGCATTTTGACGATTTTCATGTGGTGGGCGCCTCGCCGGAAGTATTGACCCGGCTGGAAGATGATGTGGTCAGTGTCAGGCCTATTGCCGGTACCCGTCCCAGGGGTGCTACTGCGGAGCAGGATCAGGCATTGGAGAAAGAGTTGCTTGCCGACCCCAAGGAACTTGCCGAGCATCTGATGTTGATAGACTTGGGCCGTAATGATGTGGGGCGTGTCGCCGCGACCGGTTCGGTGCAGGTCACGGAGAAAATGACGATTGAACGGTATTCCCATGTGATGCACATCGTGTCCAATGTGATTGCCCGGATCAGGCAGGGCGTGACTGCTGTTGAAGTGCTTAAGAACTGTTTCCCCGCCGGCACGGTCTCCGGTGCGCCGAAGATCCGTGCCATGCAGATTATTGATGAGCTGGAACCGGTGCGACGGGGAGTTTATTCCGGCGCGGTAGGCTACATCTCCTGGGCCGGCAATATGGACACCGCCATCGCCATCCGCACGGCGGTGATCAAACAGGATACCTTACATATTCAAGCCGGGGCCGGTATTGTGGCGGACTCCGATCCCGACAGGGAGTGGGATGAAACGATGAACAAGGGACGAGCTATTTTTCGCGCCGTTTCTCTGGCCGAAAAAGGATTGAGGTAAGCCGATGTTATTGATGATAGATAATTATGACTCCTTCACCTATAACCTGGTGCAATATCTGGGTGAGCTTGGTCAGGATGTGCAGGTGTTTCGCAATGATGCCATCAGCGTTGATGAGATACGGGGGCTGGCGCCGCAACATCTGGTCATCTCGCCCGGGCCCTGTACGCCCAATGAGGCCGGGATCTCCATGCAGGTGATTGATGCCTTCAAGGATCGCCTGCCTATACTGGGGGTGTGTCTTGGTCATCAAAGTATCGGCCAGGTATTCGGCGGCGAGATTGTGCATGCACGAAAACTGATGCACGGCAAGACCTCGGATATTTTTCATACCGGTAGCGATGTATTCACCGGATTGGAAACGCCGTTTGTCGCCACCCGTTATCATTCTCTGGTTATCAGGCAGGATTCCCTGCCGGACTGTCTGCAGGTAACCGCCTGGACGCAAAATGCCGACGGTGGCAGGGACGAGATCATGGGGGTACGACACAAGGAGTATCCTGTGTATGGTGTGCAGTTCCATCCTGAGTCCATACTGACTACGCATGGTCACGATCTGTTGAAAAATTTTATTGCTATTACATAGATGAATATCCAACAGGCAATTGCTCAGGTAGTTGAGAGGGAGGATCTGAATGAGGCGCAGATGCAGACGGTGATGCGCGACATTATGTCAGGGTCGGCGACTGAGGCACAGATTGCGGGATTCCTTATCGCGCTGCGTATGAAGGGTGAGACCGTTGCCGAGATAGCGGCCGCAGCCACCGTCATGCGCGACTTTGCCGAGCAGGTGGATATTGAACACGAACATCTGGTGGATATTGTCGGCACCGGCGGTGATGGTAGTCATACTTTTAACATCTCAACCACGGCGGCGTTTGTGATTGCCGCCGCCGGTGGGCAGGTGGCGAAACATAACAACCGCTCTGTTTCCAGCCGCTCCGGCAGTGCCGATGTGCTGGAACTGGCGGGGGTGAAAATGGGCTTGCAACCGAACAATGTTGCACACTGCATTCGGGAGACCGGGGTCGGCTTTATGTTTGCACCGGCGCACCATCCTGCGATGCGGCATGCTATTACGCCACGGCGGGAACTGGCGACCCGCAGCATCTTTAACCTGCTCGGCCCCTTGACCAATCCGGCGCGGGTCAGGCGGCAACTGGTGGGGGTATATGATCGGCAACTGACAAGACCGATTGCAGAGGTATTGCAACGGCTGGGTAGTGTGCATGCGCTGGTGGTCTGCTCTGATGATGGCATGGATGAGATCAGCATCTCGGCAAACACGCAGGTGGCCGAGTTGCGGGATGACAGTATTGATGAGTATCAAATCAAGCCCGCGCAATTCGGTTTGCAAGCTGCTGACAAGGGTGCGCTGGTAGTGGAGAGTGCTGAGCAGAGTTACGCCGTTATGCAATCGGTATTGAATAATGAACCCGGGCCTTGTCGGGATGCCGTGGTGTTGAACGCCGGTGCCGCCATTTATGTCGCCGGTATTGCCACCGATATCAAGGCCGGTGTGGCGTTGGCCGAGGCCGCTCTGGCCGATGGTGGTGCCGGCGACAGGTTGCAACGATTAGTTGAGTTGAGTAATACACTGGATTAGCGATGACAAGATCACAACAAACGCATCAAGGGGTGCTTGAAGATATTCTTGCTTACAAGCGGGAGTTTGTCGCGGCGCGGGTTGCCCGCTTGCCACTGGCCGAGATCAAACAGCAGGCGGCGGACCGGCAGGTCGGTGGCGGTTTTTATCAGGCCATCAATGTTGCGATCGGGGCGGGCAAGGCGGCGGTCATTGCCGAGATCAAACGAGCCTCACCGAGCAAGGGGGTGATCAGGGAGCAGTTTGATCCCGTCGCCATTGCCGGGGCCTACCGTGACGGCGGTGCCAGTTGTTTATCCGTGCTGACCGACGAGAAGTTTTTTCAGGGCGCGGATACACATCTGACCGAGGCGAAGGCGGCCTGCGGGCTGCCGGTGTTACGCAAGGATTTTATGATTGACCCCTATCAAATATATGAGGCACGGGTAATCGGCGCCGACTGTATTCTGCTAATCGCCGCGGCATTGACGGACGGGCAGATGCAGGAACTTCACGGTCTGGCAGAGGAGTTGGGGTTGGATGTGCTGGTTGAGGTGCATGACAGGGAAGAGCTGGAGCGGGCACTGATGTTGCGCTGTCCGTTGATCGGGATCAACAACCGCAACCTGCATACCTTTGAGACCCGTCTGGAAACTACGCTGGAGTTGCTGGTTGATGTGTATCCTGATCGCACGGTGGTGACCGAAAGCGGCATCCGTAGCCGGGAAGATGTTGAACTAATGCGTAAAAACGATGTGCACGCCTTTTTGGTGGGTGAGACCCTGATGAGTGCCGATGATCCCGGCGGGCAGTTGCGGAAATTGTTTGGCTGAATACTTGCCGGTGCTGTTACCGCTCTACCCGGCCGGCGGTGTCTCCGCCCATCAGGCGTTCAACTCCATCTACTGACGCCATGTTGAAGTCGCCCGGTATGGAGTGCTTCAGACAACTTGCCGCTACTGCAAACTCCAGTGATTGTTGATGGCTTTCATAGGTGTTCAGACCATAGATTAGTGCTGATGCAAAACTGTCTCCGCTACCTACTCTGTCAATAATGTTATGGATCTCATAGTGACGCGACAAGTGGAAGCCATCACTGTCACGCAGGCAGGCTGACCAGCCGTTATGATCAGCGCTGTGTGATTCACGCAATGTGATCGCGATGATGGACATATTTGGAAATGCTTCCAGCACTTTTTCGCTGAGGGACTCGTATTTTCCGGTATCCAACTGACCACTTTCAACATCAACATCAGCACTGATGCCCAGTGATTTTTGGCAATCTTCTTCGTTTGCAATACCGACATCTACAAATTTAACCAGCTCTTGCATCACTTCCGGGGCTGACTTGCCGTATTTCCAAAGCTTGGCACGGTAGTTCAGATCACACGATACGGTAATCCCCTTTTCTCTGGCAGCGGCAACGGCCTGCAAAGCGGCTTCTGCGGCGTTGGCGCTGATCGCCGGGGTGATGCCGGTAATGTGTAACCATTTGGCACCGGCAAGGATTGTATTCCAATCAAAGTCGCCCGGCTTTGCTTCACAGATTGACGAGCCAGCCCTGTCATAGATCACTTTTGAGGGACGCTGATTCGCACCGGTCTCAAGGTAATAAGCCCCGATGCGATCCCCGCTACGATTGATATGAGTTGTATCCACACTAAATCTATGCAACTCCCTGATTGCTGACTCGCCGATGTCGTTATCCGGCAAGGCACTGACGAATCCCGCATTGAGACCATAGTTGGCGAGCGAAACAGCTACGTTGGCTTCTCCACCTCCAAAGGTGGCCTCAAACGAGGGTGATTGAAAAAAGCGTTCATGCCCGGGCGTCTTTAGCCGCAACATGATCTCACCGAAACAAAGAAAATCCGACATTGTTTAACCTTTGGCCTGTTGTGCGATTGTGAGTGCTTCCTGCGCGAGTGCGGTGATCTTTTCAAACTCGCCATCCGCAACTAACTTTGCCGGTGCCAGCCAGGCACCCCCGCAGGCCAGTACCGCCGGCAATCCCAGATATTCTTTCAGGTTGGCCGTGGAAATACCGCCGGTCGGCATAAACAGGATGTCACGGAATACCGCCGTCAGTGATTTGATGGCCGCCACGCCCCCCGATTGTTCGGCGGGAAAGAATTTTAGCAACCGTAAGCCATAGTTCCATGCCCGTTGCGCCTCGGTCGCGGTCGCAACACCGGGAATGACCGGCACTGACAACTCTTGCGCGGTGGTGACAACGCTCTCTTGCAAGCCCGGCGACACAATGAACTGTGCCCCGGCCTTGGCGATGCTTTCGGCCTGTTCCGGGTTCAATACCGTTCCGGCACCGACTATTACATCCGGCACCTGCTCGGCAATGGCGGTGATGGCCTCGGGTGCCGCTTTGGTCCGCATCGTCACTTCTACGACAGAAAGACCGCCGGCAAGCAGTGCTTTTGCAAGCGGCACGGCATCAGCAGGATCGTCTATCACGACAACAGGGACAACCGGAGTTTTTTCAAGTATCGCCCGCATGGCATCAGAGTTTGTCATGAGAAATACAATCCGCCGTTGATGTCCAGACTGGTGCCTGTCAGGAAGCTGGACTCGCCTGATGCAAGATAAGCGACCAAATCCGCCACCTCATCGGCCTTACCTTCCCGGCGTAGCGGTGTTGCCCCGGCGACTTTTTTTCTGACTTCATCTTTTGAAAAGGTGTCGTGGAATGATGTGCTTATCATTCCCGGGCAGACACAATTAACACGAATGTTATCCGGCCCCAGTTCCTTTGCCATTGCCCGCGTCAGAGTCATCACGGCCGCCTTTGAGGTTGCATACGCAGCCGCACCCGGCCCGCCGCCATCCCGACCCGCCAGTGAAGCGATGTTGATAATGGAACTGCCGCTACTCATAAACGGGACTACCGCTCGCATCGTGAGAAATGTACTGGTTACATTCAGTTTCATCACGCCTTCAAAGAATGCCTCGTCCATCTCCTGCAGGGTTTTGCGGGCTACAAGACCACCGGCCACATTCACCAGAATGTCTATTGAATCCCCGAATGCCTTTTGTGTTTCTGCAATCAGGGTTTCCACATCGGCCTGTTTGGTTACATCGCCGCCGACAGCTATCGCCGTGCCTCCCGCCGCTTCTATAGCCTTTACGGTTGCCTCACCGTTCTTCTTGCTACTGTTATAATTGACGACTACTTTTACTCCCGCGGCGGCAAGCTTTTCTGAAACTGCCTTGCCGATGTCCCGTGAACCGCCTGTAACAATAGCCACTTTATCTTTAATGCTCATTTGGAGTCTCCTCAGTTTTGGCCGCTTGGCCTTTTGAACTAACTTGTTGAATTTGTCCGCCAAAAATCCAGACTGACAGCACAGCCAGAGGGACAAGCAGTGCGCCCAGCATGAAAAAGGGCACATACGATACCTCTGTAATTTTAGGAATAATCAAAGTTATTACGGCTGTACTGGCAATTGCTGCCGTACCCCCTACGCCCGCGAGCGAACCGACAGATTTGCCGGAGAAAAAATCGCTCGGCAGGGTTTGAATGTTGCCTATGGATATCTGGAAACCGAACAGGATGACAGCCATCAGCAACACAGCGAGCAGAGGCGTCGCAGCAAAGGCCGTCGCTATCAGCGCCGGCAGCATGAATACCGCGCCCAAAGTGATGGTGAACTTACGCGTGGCATTTACCGTCCAGCCTCTCCTTAGCAGGGCACCGGCCAGCCAGCCACCGGACAGCGCGCCTATCATCGCGCCAACATAAGGCACCCAGCCATAAAGCCCAACCTCCTTGATATTAAATCCAAACTCTTTGACAAGGTAAATCGGCAACCAGGTAACAAATAGCCACCAGATCGGGTCCAGAAAAAAGCGCGATGCAATGACGGACCAACTCTGCTTATACCTCATCATCTCCATCCAGCCTGGTGCCAGGGCTTCATCGGCGGTCTCTTCAACTTTTTGGCCGGACAGAATGTATTCACGCTCTTCAGCTGACAGCCAGGGGTGCCTTTCCGGCGGGGCCTTATATATCCATAGCCAGGGCACCAGCCAGACGAACCCCAAAAGACCAACCAAAATAAACGTGCCTTGCCAGCCAAACTGCAAAAACAGCCAGGCAATCAACGGCAAAGAAATGACGGCGCCAAGCGAAGCACCGGAATTGAATATCCCCTGAGCAAGCGCCCGTTCTTTTATCGGGAACCACTCAGCGTTGCTTTTTGTGGCACCCGGCCAGTTGCCCGCCTCGCCTATACCCAGGCCAAATCTGGCAAGACCAAAGCCGGCGACGCTTTTGGTCACGGCGTGCAGCATAATTGAAATTGACCAGACAACAACCGCCAGCACAAAGCCCAGCCTTGTGCCAATCATGTCAAGAATCTTGCCGAACATCGTTTGGCCAATGCCGTAGCCCACTGTGAAGGCTACCACAATCCGGGCGTAATCATTCTCGTCCATGCCGAGGTCTTGGGATATCTCCGACCACATAACCGACAAGGCAGTGCGGTCAACATAGTTGATTACCGTTATTGTGGCGATCAGGCCGATAATAACCCATCTTAATCCTCTAATTTTCATTTCATAACTCCGGTTGTGTCAAAAAGTTTGTAATACCCTTTCCATTTAAAAACACGGTCATCTACTGTTACAGAATGTAGTATGTCCGGGCGCGGGTCATAGGAAAGGGCAAGCAGACGTTCGTTACCATTCTTTGTGCCGATACGTATAATATCCGAACCATCTTCAGTGTATCTTTTCAGGGTGCTGATGCTACCACTACTTCGTGTCGTGTATTCCTCAGGCCCGTTGTATTCACCATGTGGCTCAAGTACCGACACAAATGAAAGGGACTTTGCTTTTTTGACCCGTAGTATCAGGGCCGATTCATTACGCAGATTAAAGTTCGGATCATTTGCCCCAAGCTCTGTGAATAAGACCTGCATCTTGTCCGGTGCGATTGTGGTATAGGTATAGAAGCGATCCCTGTTCAACCAGGTGAATGAGAAGAGTTCGCCGGGCCTGACTTGTGCGTTCGCACGCAACCACAGGTGTTGGTAACCGTTTTCAGCACCGAGCGGTTCAAGCTTGTCTGTTTCACTTTTTATTTTTTTGTTTGCTGCGATGAATTGCCCGTTGAAATGTAAAGGCAAATCATATTGATGACTGGACTGGCTGCCGACATTCATAATATCAACCACAACCGGGCGTCTGGGTACAACCCCATTCAGCAATGCCATAGTGCGGCTGAAACCCACATCCTGATAGGCACCTTTCATAATTGCCGCGGTAATTTTTATCTGATCGTTGCTTTCAAAGAAAACAGCCGTGGGATGGAGTTGCTTGCCGACCGATAGCTTGGCGCCGAAATGACTCTGTTCATCAACAACCAGCGTATTATGTGCAACCGTTTGCTTGGCCCAGGTATTGTTTTCCGGCAGGTAGTGGCCGCCGTATTTTTGTTCCACATTAAGGAAGCGGGCGGCACCGTAATCTGTGACGATCTCCTGTCCGTTATCGTAGAACTGCCAGTGCAACTTGTCAAAATGACCATGCCCCATACCCTGTGCGGTCGCCTTGAATAGCAGGGCCTGATGCTTGGGGTCACTGCTCCCTCTCAGTATCGCGAGGACGCCGTTCTGTCCGGCCTTCCCGTCACGCAAAAAGACAGATTGATAGTTGAACGGTTTGGTCAGACCCAGATCAATGGCATGGGCAACCTTGAAGCCATCGGCCGTCAGCACATATCCCTTTTGCTGTTTTATGATGGAGAGCAAGGTGACATCTTTGGTAAGGCTATAGGCTATTGCCAGACCGTAGCGGAGTTCAATGGTATCCAGACCCTTGTCCTTGATTGCATCATTGATCGGGAAGAAAAGACCCGCATAAGATAAATCAATGCAGGTGTATATGGCTTTTAGCAAGATGTTGTCGCGATACTGGAATATCTTGAGGGCCGGATTGTTTTGCTCTATTGAGCGTGCGAACAGCACAAACGGCATCAGTGCATAACGTTGGTAATACGGCCCCTCGGAATAATAACCGTCCGGTGAGAACAACATATCCAACTGTTTGATAAAGCCGGCCTCGCCATCCGCATTGAGACCATACAGTGCCTGCGTTACATAGTCTTCATCATCAAGCACATAGCCGGTCATGCCAACTGCGGCCACCGCCCAGGTGCCGTGATTATGAATCTTGTTGAATGTCTGCGGTGACTCAACGGACAGAAAATCCGCCATTACCCTTAGCAGTTTTTGTTCAATTTTTGTTTGTTCTGTCTCCGACAATGTTTCAAGGATCGTATCGTAGCCCTGAATGACATACACAAGCCAGACGGCCTCATTCAGGCTCTGCCAAAACAATCTGCCGGGTGATTGCTCCTTTTTTTCCGGATGCTCGCCGAGGCCGGAGTATAAATCAGCATAGATGTTCAGCAAATCCCTGGCATAGTTTGCGTATTTCTTTTCACCGGTCAGTTGGTAAAGCACACCGGCATCGTGAATGGCGACACCGTTTCTCTTGTGTTGCTCATGTGTATATCCTCCCCCCGCATCTGTCGGGATCGGGACATCGGGGGTTTTCACAAAGTATTTGTCAATCCTGGATTTTGTGGCGGCCAGTGATTTTGAGAACCCGGGAGATTCGTTGAGCGAATTCCTTATTTCCTTGACATCCGGTGGGGAAAGCAACAGCCGGGGATGTGTCACGGCATTGACACAGCTTGCGGCTGAAACCATACACAACAACAGTAATTGTCTGCATCGTGACTGCATCAGAGATCACCAATATCCGCAATAACCGGGGTTTCGGTCATTATGAACTTGTTATCGTCAATCACCGTGACCGGATCACCAACAGTATGCGTAACGCGTATCGGCTGACTGTCGCTGAATGTGTTGTTGTAAATGTTGCTGGCCTGCACACCTAACAGACTGACAGAGGCTTTGGATCGGTTGCGCTTGCCGCCGCCTACATTTTTTATGGTAGATGCGGCAAGTTCAAAGTGCGGGCCGAATGTGCTCTCATCCGTGCCACCGCGATAAATAGTGGCCAATGATCCCTTGATGTTCTCAAAGCTTGAATTGTGAATGTAGATATATTCACCGTTGTAAATGCCCAGATCCTCAGGCTCCTTGTTCATCGCAAGCACATGTCCGGTAATGTTGCGAAAGGTTGAGTCTGTGATAGAAACCCGAAAGGCAAAGGTGTGCTTGGACAGTGACAGGAAATTGAATGAATGATTGACATCCAGATCGCTGATAGTTGAAGCTTCAACAAGCAAGGTATAATTATCCAGCATGGAATAGCGGCTGGTACGAATGACGGCATTACCGGCAACATCAGGTGCCGACTTGCCTGATATATTCAGGTTTGATAATTTGAGGCTACCGCCGTCTGTAATCTCAAATAGTGCGGAGCGCTCAAACTCAATCACCGCTTGTCTGTTGTTTGATTGAATCGTAATCGGCTGCTTGATAATCAGTGTGCGATCCACCAAATGCTTGCCGGCCTTGAGGCTGATAATATCGCCGGAGTCGGCGGTCTTGAAGGCTTCATACAACGCCCCCTGCTTGTTCGGCACAACGATAACCTTGCCGGTATCAAACAGCACTTCCCGGTCGGGTTTCGGATACCATTTTACGCCGGTGCTGTTTCTATCCAGCACTTTCAGTTCCCTGCTTGCGCCGACATTGGAAAACTCCGCCGATGCCGGAAACTGCAAACCGTTCGGGGCCTTTTCCATTTTCACCTTGCGTGATACAAATCCTTTTGGCGTAGTCTTTGTATCGTTGAGCAGATTACCGACGAACTCTATGCCGCTAATATCATCATGCACGGCAATAATATCTTTCCCGTCCTCGTTATAAATCAGGTTATTCCTGAACACAGTGCTGATCGGCACCGCCGAGCGTTCCTCATCACTACCGGCGGCAAGTTCAATATGCTCACTGTTTATGATTGAATTATTTTCAATAACACTGTCTTCAACCTGATGATACCTGTTAATAGGAGAGTTCGGCACACCATTCATCACGACAAGGGCGCCACCGAAACGGTGACCTGTCAGACCATACATATAATTGTTGCGTACTGTCTGGCGTTTGTTGATTACCCGTATGCCGCCCGTATGATCAACCCCATTGCCCAGAAATACATTATTCTCAACCAGCGTATCATTGCCATGCCGAAAAGTCAGAGTGCCTCTGGACTCAAAGAAAAGATTGCCCCGGAAGGTATTTTTGCCTGCCTTGTTTGAGATGACTTCCAACTCACCATTGCAACGATCAAAATAATTATTCTCTATCAGAGTATATGAATCAGTCAGTGAATAATGGCTGGTGCCAATCCGCAGTGTCTCGCCACCGTTGGAACCGAGAACCGGTCTGGGGCCGAAATAATTGTGATCTATACGATGGTGGTTTTCCTGACTTTCCTTGCTGTCCAGCCGCACCGCCATCGTGACACCCGCATTGCTTTTACCGACCAGATGATTGTGGTCAAAGCGATTGTGTTTGCCGTACATCATTACCCAGAAATCCGTCTCATATCTTTCCGGATTATTGTAATGGTCAATAACAACCTCGGTGATTCTGGAATGGTAGGCCAGGTCACCTTTCGTGCGCCTGAAGGAAATGACTGTATTGGTTGGCGAGTTACCATTCCGAAAAACAAGACCGGACACCACCAGATACTCGCCGGCCAGACGCAGATTGGACTTGCCTGATAATACGACCTTGCCTGCGGTTTCACCCCTCAGCATAATCGGCTTGCCAGCCTTTCCCTTCCCCTTGAACAACATCTCAAAATCGCGCCATACGCCGTTTTTCAACACAAGGGTGTCGCCCGGCTGAAGGCGCTTTACAGCATCGGCATATTCCGATTGGGAGGCAACAAGAATTGTCTCGGCAAGGGACCCTGCCG
The DNA here is from genome assembly GCA_051008185.1 of Gammaproteobacteria bacterium. Classification (GTDB taxonomy): domain Bacteria; phylum Pseudomonadota; class Gammaproteobacteria; order Eutrophobiales; family Eutrophobiaceae; genus CAXMWX01. The sequence continues at coordinate 1,649 of JBPCXW010000099.1, read as the reverse complement.
GAATGCCCTGCAGAAACAGGCACAGCGCAAGCCAGAACGACTTAATTGCAGGGTTTCTCATCTGTTATTCCAGAGTGTGGCGGCTTGTATTATTAACTCCCCGCGCTTACGCGTGGAGTTTCCAATGGATTAAAACTTCGCTTTAATACCAGCGAATAGACGTGGGCCGTACTCCAGAGTTTGAAGAGTTTCACCCTCTATCGCACGGTAATCAACACGTGGTTCGCTGAGCAAGTTAATGGCTTCAAACGACACTGTGAAATTGTTGTTGATATAGTAGCTCGCGCGAAAGTCAAGCGTTTTGTAGTCATCCACATACCTAACGCGTGCTTGAGTGTCGCGACCGTAGCCTTGGAAGTAGCCGGAACGTGTCTTGTAAATCGCCTGCACATTGAAGTGCTTATTCGACCAGTAAATCTGTGTTGCGGTGGTATGTTTTGATAGCCCCCATAACCCGGCGGGCGGCAAAATACCAATAAGCTGAGTTGTAGAGCCATCGTTATTAAAGGCAACACCATCGCCACCGTAACCATCTTCAAATTCAAAATCAGAATCCGCATAGTTGTAGCTGAACTTGGCGCCAAAGCCGCTCAAAAACCAGCCGGGCAAATAGCCGAAGGAATGCGTAGCGGTGACTTCAAGACCTGTGATCGTACTTTTATCACCAGAAACCTGCGTGGTTCTTACGGGGTGGCTGACTGTATCGCCATCAATCACGAATTCTTCTTGCTGGAAGGCGTTCTCAAAAGCGCCTTGGAACTGCTTCCAGTAAACACCGGCTGCCAGCAAGGTATCGTTATTGGCATACCATTCCAGGCCAATGTCTAAATTCCAGGAGGCCAAAGGCTCCAATTGCGGGTTGCCCGGTCCGGAAATATTTATTGCATCTTCCAGGCTAGGAGCGCCGGTATCTTGGTCCGTGTCATCGTCAGTCATTATAGTTCGCCCATTGCCATAAGAGTGCGGGTCCGGGCGAGAGATGCCTCTGAATGCACCGGCTCGGAATACCAAATCGTCATTTAGATCCATTACAAAGGTGACGCTTGGCAAAACTTCCGTGTAACTATTCGTTTCCACATTTATTACAAAGTCGGCATCTGAGTCAGGCCGGATAAAAAACTCGGGATCACCGTTTGAATCAACACCCTCGATAACATTGAGCGGGGCCCGGTATCCGACCGACTCAATGTCTGTTTCAACAACACGAACACCAAAATTACCTCTAATAGGCTTGCCAAAAAGCTCAGTGTCGTAATTGGCCTGCAGATAAAAAGCAAGTGTATCTTCAGTTAAGTCAACGCTGCTGGTTTCGATGCCATTTTGCAGGTCAATTGCAGACGCGCCGCCGTAGTTCGCAAGCAACGTATCAATCAAGCAGTCGTAGTCAAATGTTGCCCAGGTGTTGCCGGTGCCAGGAACACCCTCTTCCGCAACCGTTATCAGATTGTTGCCCCCTCTGGATTCTGACAGGAAACCAGGCTCTGGGAAACTGGCCTGACCGCAGTTGTTGGCGGCATTGAATACGACAGTTTTGGATTCAAGCGCGTCTCTATCACCGTTAGGGGTGCCAGCAAAATCCTCGTCCTCAAACAGATTAATACCGGCGCGGCCGCGATTGCCACCAAAGGTGCGATATTCAAGCGTGGCAA
>JBPCXW010000098.1:0-3872 GCA_051008185.1 Gammaproteobacteria bacterium | reverse complement strand
CTTCCACATTGGCACCCTCATCCCCACCGGCCCCACGCTTCACGGCCCGCGCAACAGTATCCTTAGGCATATTGGCAGACAGGGCATTATCAATAGCCACCCGCAACCGCGGATTACCACCCGGATCCTCCCCGCCCAGCTTCGCCGCAACAGTAACCTCGCGAATCAATTTACTAAAAAGCTTACCCCGCCTGGCATCCTGACGGTTCTTGCGATGCTGGATATTAGCCCATTTACTATGACCGGCCATCTACCTTTTCCTGTATAAGTGTGGGTATAGTTTAGCAGTTTATAGAACTGTCTGCTTCTTTGCTGGTGTTGCTACCCCCCACCAAAGTAGGCTTCGCCTCCTTAATAGAATTTCACTCCCCGTTCCATGAGTTGCAACAGGATCTGTTCTGGCAGTGCAAATTGAACATCATTCTTGTGCTCGGCAACCAATTCTTCCTCATCATATACCCTGAGTACTACTGCATAGTTTTTATTATTCTTTATGCCCGGATAGGGTGGTGATGTTACTGTCAATTCTTTGTCGCCGATATTGATATTGGTCTCAGTGTAAAGTGGTTCCTGTCCCCTTACAGGATTTTCAAATTCTATTTTTGCTTTCAGGTTATTCTGAAATTGTGTTTTTATTGTGTATGTTATGTGACAGGTTACTATACTTTCATTCATGTTAAACCCACCTCCTTCGGTTCTGAAATGCTCGCTCTCTTGCGGTTTTGGTATGGGTGGTGCGATACCTACAGTCGCACAACCACCAATGGAAATCAGGAATGTTAAAAGTAAGGTGTTTTTCATTTTGTCTCTCCAAATATTTAATAATGATAATCAGGGACTGCGGGGGGAAGTGTGTGGCTACGTTTTCAAGGCACAAAAAAAAGGGGCGTTAGCCCCTTTCTTCTTTCAACAACGAATAAGCCGGAGCTTATTTGTTGTTGATGTACATCGTTACTTCAAATCCAAAACGAATGTCGCTGTATTCTGGTGTATCCCATTTCATGACGGTTCTCCTCAGTAAGTTAATGTGTTGTTCAAAAACTGCTTGTGCCCTTTATAGTGCAGGGAGTGTGCCAGTTTCTGCTGGAATCGCAGGAATTCTTTGAAAAACAATGACTTGGCCTGTTGCTCTGCCGAGGCTGTCCGGTGGATGCAGGGTTTCAGGGCGGGTTTTGGTTGTGTGTAACCACTTATTCCGGTTGTTCGTAACCAACCGGTGTAGCCACACAGCGATATAGCGGGTGGCCGCTGGCGGCGTATTTTGTCTCAAACGGGCTGAGGGTCGGTTGGCCTGCCGGTGTATGGCTCAGTAGTTCGGTGTGGTAATCGGGATAGTGCGACAGGCCGGCGATGAACTCTCTGGCATATACCAGCCAGTTGCTGCGTAGTTCTATGATCCCGCCGGTCTGCATGATCAGGGGGAACAGGCCGTGGGCGTGCCAGCGGCGTTGCAGGTGTTTGGCCTTGGGCCAGGGGTTGGGGTAGAGAAAGTATTGGTGCGCCACTGGCCGGTTGGTCGTCAGGTGCAGGGGATAAAAGTCTTCCAGTTGCATGCGTAACAGCACGCAGTTATCACGCTGTAGCAGATGGTCCCGTACGCCGGAGCGGGCGAGGCGTTGGGCGGATTTGTCTATGCCGATGATCCAGTGTTCGGGATAAAGACGCGCCAGTTTCAGACTGCCGGCACCGGTGCCGCAACCGGCGTCAATAATGATGGGGGCGGCTTGTTGTGTCAGTAGCGCATTGAGTTTGGCGAAGTAGTCGCGGCTCGCCGGGGTGATTGGTCTTTGTAGCGGGTGTTGTTGATGTCGGGCGATCAGGGCGTGCAGGCCGGGGTGCGGACGGCACTGGCTACTGGAGACACTGCGGGAATTGGCAAACATAGCTCAGGCCGCAGCGGGAAAAACTTCGTCGGCCTCAAACACCGGGCCATCTACGCAGACTCGTTGCATACTGGTCTCGCCGTTTTTGTGAACCGCCACCGCGCAACCGGCGCAACCGCCGACGGCGCAGGCCATGTATTCTTCCAGCGAAACCTGACAGGGCAAACGGTATGCCTGCGCCAACTCCGCGACTGCCTGCAACATCGGGGTAGGCCCGCAACTGAAAATTTCCACCTCGGCGCGTTCCGGTTCAGCAAGGCTGTCCAGCCAGAGCCGCGCCAGTTCGGTGACATAACCGGTAAAGCAACCGCTGTAATCATTCAGGCTGGTCAGGCGGCTGGCGATGCCCCAGTCTTCCAGCAACGGCATGCAGGCGATGACATCAGGCGGGATGCCATCCACGATGATTTGCGAAGGCTTGCCGGGAAAAGGGAACGGCACCTCGGAGCCCATCAGCACGAACGGATGCAGTTCAGCCTTGCTCGCACGCAAGTGCTCGGCAAGAAACACCATCGGCGGGATCCCGACGCCGCCACCGATGAGCAACGGTCTGGCACGATAGTCTTGCAGTTTGAACGGTTGACCGATCGGCCCCAGCAGGCTGAGTGTGCCGCCGACAGCTTGCTGTGCAAGCAGGCCGGTGCCGAGGCCGTGCGCCTTGTAGAGAACATCAATCCAGCCCCGTTTCCGGTCCGCTCGCATGATGGACATCGGACGCCGCATCGGCAGGCCGGGGTCACAGCGTATATGCACAAAGCTGCCGGGCAAGGCCGCGGCGGCTATCTGCGGTGCCTGCAAGCGCAAGATGTATTGTGCCGCGGCATGCTCGTCGTGTTGCAGGATTGACGCCTCTTCCGGCAAGATGCTGTCACGCCGGGGCATGAATCAGTTTACCGTTGATGATGGTATGGCTCGCCCGCCCCGGCATCTCCCAACCGTGATACGGCGTGTTCTTGCCCATGCCGGACAGGTCGGCGCGGTTCACCGTCCAGGCGGTGTCGTTGAAGATAAACAGATCCGCAAGTCGGCCCGGGGCGATCACGCCGTGTTCCACCCCCAACACCTGCGCGGGCCCCGCGCTGAGTGCGGCGACGGCCTGTGCCCGGCTCAGTTGTTCCCGCTCAAACAGATTGAACACCAGCGGCGCCAGCAATTCTATGCCGGCGGCACCCGGCTCCGTTTCACTGAACGGTGCCGCCTTGGCGTCTTCGTCATGCGGCTGGTGATCCGAGCAGATGGCGGCAATCGTGCCATCCCGCACCCCGGTCAGTAAGGCATCGCGATCTGAATCGGTTCTTAGCGGCGGGTTCAGATGACAGTCCGCATTGAACCCATCCACATCAATCTCGGTAAGACAGAGATTGTTGATACTCACATCGGCAGTGACCGGCAGTCCGTCGCCGCGGGCGGCACGGATCAACTCCACACTCTTGCCGCAACTCAATCTGGAAAAGTGTGCGCGCACGCCGGTCTGCTCTATCAGCATCAGGCATTGACTCACCGCGACAGTCTCGGCAGTGGCGGGGATACCCGGCAAGCCAAGCCGGGTGCTGATCCGCCCCTCGTGCATGACGCCGTTATTTTTCAGGCTGGGCTCTTCGGCCTCAATGAATACCGGCAGGGCGAAACCGGCCGCGTACTCAAAGGCGCGCCGCATCACCTCCAGATTACTGAGGGGCCGTCTGCCGTTGGACAAACCGATGCAACCCGCCTGCCTGAGTGCGGCAATCTCGCTGAGCCGCATCCCCGCCAGCCCCGCCGTCAGCGCGCCCAGCGGATAGATGCGGATGCCGCCCGCCAGCGCGGCACGCCGGTTGATCAGTTCCACCACGGCGGCGGTATCCACCACCGGCACGGTCTGCGGTGTCAGTACCGCAGCGGTAACACCGGCAGTGGCAGCGGCGGTACTCTCGCTGGCGATGGTGGCCTTGTGCTCCAGCCCCGGTTCGCGAAAGTCCGCCGCCAGATCAATCACACCGGGACATAACA
>JBPCXW010000097.1:0-26091 GCA_051008185.1 Gammaproteobacteria bacterium | reverse complement strand
ACCCTTGTTGGCTGATGGGGGTGATGGCAAGCCAGCCTTCATGCGCTACGCTGGTCGCTTTGTCCGTCGCAATACAGCGGACTTCTTCATTCATCGCAACCTGAAAGGTTTTTTGTCGGATGAGCTGGACTTCTACCTCAAGAGCGAAGCGCTCAATGCTGATGAACTCGCCCGGCTAAGCGGCTCTGCAATTGCATCTCGCATGGTGGTGTACCACGCTATCCGTGCATTGGGCAACAACATCATAGAGGCACTGGCGCAGTGGGAAGACTTGCAGAAAGCGCTGTGGGAGAAACGCAAATTCGTCCTGCAAACCGAGTATTGCGCTACTCTGGGCCACATACCCAATCTGGAGGAATCGGGGCTTCTAGATGCGATTGCCAAATGCGACAAGCAGTGGCAGGAATGGAAGCAGTTAGGCATCAATGGCGAAGTAGCTCCCTTGTTCGCCAAAGGCAGCAAGGTAGAAAAGAGGGTTGCTTGGTTACGAGAAAACCCATCCCTACCAGTGGATACAGCCAACTTCCCGCCCGAGTTTAAGGATGAATTGCTGGCTCAATTTTCAGATATTGATGATGCCACCGACGGTGTGCTGATACATGGTGAAAACTGGCAAGCATTGAATCTTATTCAAGGCATGTATAAACAGCGAATTAAGTGCGCCTACATTGACCCGCCTTACAACACAGGTCCATCGGAAATCCTTTACAAAAACGGATTAAAGCATTCGTCATGGCTTTCCTTAATGAATAATAGGCTGGCCTTATCCACATCACTTCTTTCAGGGGATGGGTTGATTGAGGTGGCAATTGATGATGCCGAACTAGATGGTCTACTTTTTTTGATGCGGCTCGTTTTTGGTGCGGATAACTATATTGGAACAATTACGAATATGCACAACCCCCGCGGGCGAGCGGACGCTTTACACTTGTCTCCAGCACATGAATACTTGGTTTGCTATGCTAAGAATTATAATCAATTAGAAACTAATCAACTGATTCAAGTGGATAGCGAAATAGATCACAAATATACCATGAGAGATGAAATCTCTCGGTATCGGGAACTTCCGTTTAAGCGTAGCGGTTCTAACTCTGAACGAAACAAAAGGCCTAACATGTTTTATCCGATTTTCTACAATACAAAAACTCAAGAATTCAGCCTTACCAAAAAAAATAAACACGACGTTGAAATCAAGCCAATTGATTCGCAAGGAATTGAACGTATTTGGCGTTGGGGAAAGAAGAAATTTGAAGAATTGGCAAAAACTGAATTCGTTGCCAAGGAATCTCAAGATGGTAAATTTACCATTAACGCAAAAGATAGAGAAAAAGCCAACATTAAACCTAAAACTGTCTGGTTTGGGCCCCGCTTTGATGCATCGTCTCACGGCACCATGTTAATCAAATCCATGTTTGGAGAGTCAGTGTTTGATTATCCGAAAAGCATTCATTCAGTTGTAGATGCAATACAAATAGCTACTCGCACCGACTCAATCGTAATGGATTACTTTGCTGGCTCTGGTACTACCGCGCACGCAGTTATAAACCTAAATAGAGAAGACAGAGGGCAGCGCAAATTTATTCTTGTCGAAGCCGGAGAGCATTTCAATACAGTGCTATTGCCACGAGTAAAGAAAATAATCTACTCCCCAGACTGGAAAGATGGTAAGGCCACCCGCCCATCTACTTCAGAAGAAGTAAAACACGGCCCCCGCCTAATCAAATACCAACGAACAGAGTCCTACGAAGACGCGCTAGCCAACATCCGCTTTGAATCAGACGGGCTAGGTCTTGACGATGACACGCTACACTACGAACTGGATTGGGATACTCACGAGTCTCCAACATGGCTTCTGGAGAAAGGAATGGACAGTCCGTTTGACTATCAACTGGAGTTGGTCGCAAGCAATGCAGAAAACGGCAACAGCACACACAAAGAATATGCCGATCTGCCCGAAACATTCGCCTACCTGCTTGGCCTGCGGGTGAAAACCCGACGCATCGTGATGGATGGCAAACGCCGCTATCTGGTGCAGCGTGGCATAGCCGCAGACAAGGATACTGTGGTGATATGGCGGGACATTGCCGGTTGGAAAGAGGACGATTATGCACGGGAGCAGAAGTTCATTAAGGAATCGGAATTGACGAAGGGTGCCGAAAGAGTGCTCCTGAACGGCAACAATGCGCTAAAAGGCGGGGAATCACTGAACCCTGATTTTGGCCGACGCATGTTCCTGAAAAGCTGAGTTCAAACCGCACAAAATCAACTATGCCCAGGTCAACTCATTCCCCACCGCGCCCATTTGACCAGCGCTTGACGTTGACACTGTGGTTCGCTCAACAGTTGGGATACAACAACAATGTTGAGATGCTTGAAAGCCTGCGAGGATGTAAGGAAGATTGGGAAGATGGTTTTCATCCGGTGCTGAAAATAGTAACGGCACGGGAAAGTATAAAAATACCAAAGGATGAGCTAGCGGAGTTGGATGACAACATACACACTGACCTGCAGAAGATAAACGCCAATCGCAAAGAACCCATATCTCTCAAGTATTTTCAATATCTGGCCACTCTGTCAATAGAGTACTTTCTGCATCGGCAGTCATCAGGGCCTGGGCAACTATTGCAAGAGCTACAAGACTTTGCCGAAGACATGGGAAGCCACCGCTATCCGGCCCCCGAAAGCATTGATGACTTGAAAAAACTCGCTCTGTGGATGGCGACCGGCGCTGGCAAGACTCTGCTGATGCACTTGAATTACCATCAGTTCCTGCGTCGCCGTCATGAGCTGTTTGCACCGGATAACATCATTCTGCTAACCCCCAATGAAACACTGAGCACCCAGCATCTAGAAGAGATGCGGGAATCGGGCATCGCCTGTTTTAGACATGGTGAAGCAGTTGGTGGGTTGGGGTTGGAAGGAGAGTGGCCGGTTCGGGTGCTGGAACTCACCAAGCTGACTGCCGACAGAAGTGGCAAAGTTACTGTGCCCACCAGCGAATTTGAAGGCCGCAATCTGGTGCTGGTGGACGAGGGGCACAAGGGCACAGGCGGTGAAGCCTGGCTGGCACGCCGGGATGAATTGGCGGAAGACGGCTTCGTCTTTGAATACAGTGCAACTTATGGGCAGGCGTTCGCCCGCACCGGCAAGGCCGAAGACCGGGCGGACGAATATGCCCGTTCCATTGCCTTTGACTACTCCTATCGCCACTTCCATGGCGATGGCTATGGCAAGGACTTTGATGTGGTCAATCTGAGTGGTGATCCTGAGGAAGAAAGACGAGATGTGCTGATGTTAGGAAACTTGCTGGTGTTTCTGCAGCAACGCGTTTGCTTTGCGATAGGCCGCGAACAATTTGCCCAGCACAATTTGGAGTCCCCCTTGCTGCTGCTGCTTGGTGCGCGGGTATCCGGTGGGCAGGGCCGCACTGACATAGTGGATTACCTGCGCTTCCTGCATAGAGTTGCTTTGGACTCCGATTGGGCCAAGGCATCCGTGAAAGAAATCCTGCAAGGAAAGACCGGCATTGAGGATGATTGGGGACAGGATGTTTTCAAGGGACGACTGGACTGGCTGAACAAGCAGTTCGGCGGGGCTAACCGCAAGCTAGCAAACCCAACAAAGATTTATAGGGACCTGCTACACCATGTTTTTCGCGTAGAGAGCTCAGGCAAACTGCAGTTCTGCCCTATCCCTGGCACCAAGGGAGAAGTGGCGTTGCGGGTAAGTGCCGGGGAGCCTTTCGGGTTGGTCTATGTGGGCAATGATGCCATCAAGAACCTTCAAGAGTTGTTGCAGGATGAATGCCCTGACATTCAGGTGTTTGATGAAACCGTCATTGAGCCGCAGTTCCACAAGGTTGCCAATGCGTCGTCCCTCATTAACCTACTCATCGGCGCGAAAAAATTTATGGAAGGGTGGAGTAGCTGGCGCGTATCAGGCATGGGGTTGCTGAATGTGGGTCAGAGTGAAGGCCCGCAGATTATTCAACTGTTTGGCCGAGGTGTACGCTTGAAAGGCGCCAATATGTCACTGAAGCGCGGCGGTGGCGACAATCCGCTACCGGAATTGCCGATATTGGAAACCATGAATATATTCGGCATCAGGGCCAACTTCATTGGCAATTTTAGAAAGATGTTGGAAGCTGAAGGGGTATGGGAAGATGAACTCTTATTGCCCATCAGCCCTCCCCTCCCCGAAGCCATGGAAAGCAATCTGCTCGTGCCAGAGTACCCGGCGGCAGGCTTTGAAGAACCTGTGGCATTGATTGCCGATGAGCGTCTCCGCGTGGAGTTGGATATATCATCCGCTGCTTTGAGGGTCGCAAGCAGGGGGGACGACACCGATCAGGACCAGGCTACGCCCCCCCATGCAAAAGCGGAAGGGTCACCGCTATCTGAAGCGGCACTTCAATGGATTGACTGGGATGACCTTATTAGAAAACTACGAGAATATCGGGTGCGGGCAAACATGTGGAATCTAACTGTTTCGCTTGACCATATGGAGGGCATACTGAATAGTTGTTGTGGCGTAGTATGTGACGCAAGCGCGCCACTGGAACCAACATCCACTGATAACATAAAGCGCATCCGCAACACCGCCTTTGCCCTACTGCGGAAATACACAGAAAGATTCTATAACAAACGTCGTAGCGAGTGGTCACGAAGCAATATTTCCTATCGGAAACTAGACACTGATCATTTTGTCTTGCCACAGCAACAGACTGGATATGTCCTATCCTTCAAGCATATAAGCGGAGCCGCTGGTAAGGAAAGAGAGAAACTCATAGATCAGCTACGTGAGCTAGTAGATAACGAGAAGCAGCTAAAGCATATGTGGGAAACCGATTCTGACAACTGGCAAGACCCGCCCCCGCGTATCTATCTGGATAACCACTTATATCAGCCATTGTTGTTGGCGAAGAAGCTAGAAGAGAAAGGAATCCGGGTATCGCCCTACGGATTAAATGAAGGCGAGATGTCATTCATCAAAGACCTGCGTCAGCACCTGAAACAAAATCCACCACCAAAGGGCACGGAAGTCTATCTGTTACGCAATCAGTCCAGCGCGGGTGTCGGCCTGCTAGATGACGCTGGTAGCACATTCCCGGATTTCATTCTATGGATTAAGCAAGGCGACGAGCAGCGTATTGTCTTCGTTGAACCTCATGGCATGCTGCACGCGCCCGCCTACAACAATGACCCTAAGGCCCATCTGCACGAAACTCTGAGTTCTATTAACGAACAACTAAAAGATGAACAGCCACATATCAAATTGGATTCCTATGTCATCAGCCAAACCAGATACGATGATCTGCACCCACGCTATGGTGAGGGTGATTGGCAAAGAGAACAGTTCCGGGACAAACATATCCTGTTCCCTCAAGATGACGATTATATTGAGTCATTATTCAAGCGCCCATCATGCTGCGAAAACAATGAAAGTTTATAAATTGTTCTAACTACGAGAGAAACTTCATGCCAAAAGTAAAATTTATCGCCTTTGACGGTAGCGAAACAGAAATAGATGCCGCAAACGATCTGTCGCTGATGCAGGCGGCGGTCAATAATGGTATCACCGCCGTTGTTGCTGAATGTGGGGGTGCATGCAGTTGTGCCACCTGCCATGTCCATGTTGATAAGACATGGTTTGACAAGCTACCCGCGCCGGAGGAGATGGAAAAGGAAATGCTGGAATTTGCCGTCAAGCCACAACCCACCAGCCGCCTGAGTTGTCAGATCAAACTGCGCCCCGAACTGGATGGGCTGGTGGTGCATACCCCGGAATCGCAATACTGATCAAGCGTTGCGCTCAATCACCAGAGCGATCCCCTGGCCCATGCCGATACACATACTGACCAGGGCGTAGCGACCCTGGCTGTGTTCCAGTTGCCGCAAGGCGGTCAATACCAGGCGGGCACCGGAGGCCCCCAGAGGATGACCAATACTGATGGCACCGCCGTTGGGGTTCACCCGTGCATCGCCGAACTCCAGCTGCAGTAGTTTCAGGCAACCCAGCACCTGGGTGGCAAAGGCCTCGTTGATTTCGATCACATCCATGTCACTGAGTGCCAGACCTGCGCGTTGCAGTGCCTTGTGACAGGCCGGTACCGGCCCCAGCCCCATTACCCGCGGTTGCACACCGGCTATCGCACCGGCCACAAGCCGACCGCGTGGCCGCAGTCCCAGTTTGTCGCCGATGGCATCGCTACCGAGTAACAGACCGGCGGCACCATCATTGATACCGGAGGCATTACCGGCGGTTACTACTCCCCCCTCAAACAAACTTGACAAGCCACGCAACTTTTCCAGTGTCGTGTCGGGCCGCGGATGTTCGTCCTGATCCACGGTAACGGCGGCGGCCTTGCGGCTTTTTGTCGGCACCTTGACCGGCAAAATTTCTTCGGCAAAAAAACCGTCGGCCCTGGCCGCAGCGTATTTCTGCTGTGACCGGTAAGCAAACTCATCGCTGTGCTCGCGGCTGATGGCATGATCGGCGGCGATGTTATCTGCTGTTTGCGGCATGGAATCATCACCATACAAGCGTAGCAATTCCTTGTTGGGGAAACGCCAGCCGATGGTGCTGTCGTACAGTGTCTGCGCCCGGTCGTATGTAGCCTCGGATTTATTCATCACCCAGGGGGCGCGGCTCATGCTCTCCACACCGCCGGCGATAAACAGATCGCCCTCGTTAGTACGTATCGCTCGACTGGCATCCAGCACCGCTGCCGCGCCGCTACCGCACAGACGGTTCACGGTAACCCCTCCCACCGAGACATCCAGACCACCCAGCAGTGCGGCGTTGCGGGCGACATTGCGACAATCCTCCCCCGCCTGAATACTGCAACCGGCAATCACATCTTCAACAAGGCTACTATCAATACCGTTACGCTCAATCAGTGCCCTGAGTACGGCGGCAAGCAGATCATCCGGCCTGACCGGGGCGAGTGCCCCTGCATGACGACCAAAAGGGGTACGGATACCATCAAAGATCATGACTTGTTGCATTGTTATTGTCCGGTATGCGGGAGATTACCGTAGGCCATGCCGGTTCAGCCCTTATGCGATAGTCAGGCTAGTTACCCGGATTGGGCTGTGCCTCGGGCTGTGCCTCAAGCTGTTCCGGGGGCTCTTCTTTTATCGTGCAGGTCCAGCCGAAGCCGCCGAGCCTTGTGGCGAGGTAGGCCACACGGTCTTCGCAGAATCCCGTCTGTGCCTGGACGGTCCAGGGGTATTCCACCACCCCGGCCTTCTCGTACCGCACCCGGCAGGGAACCGGTTGGCCTGCGATTTCGTATTCAACCGAGATGGACCGGCTTGCATCGCCATGACGACAAACATATTCAACCGCCGTGCCAACAGTTGCGTAGCTTGCCAGTAACAGTGTGGCTAGTAATCGTAGTCGTTTCATTGCGCTCTCCCATAGAGTTTAATAATGAAGGTGACATCTTCATACCCGATCGTCACCAGTTTATAGTGCCCCCGAAGTTGATTGCAAGCCCGCCAGCTTCACAATATGTTTTGCTGTCTGCCGCATGGATTTTTTCGTTCTACTGAAGTCCCGTGCGAGCTGTATCACGGTGGGTATGGCGCTGGGGTATTTGAATAGTGCCGGTAGCATACCGCTCAGATTCACCTGACCGAAATCTCCTGTGTTGTCTGCTATCGGGGGGGGGAAATCGGTGGCGGCGGTATCAAATATAATCCTTACCGCTACTGCCGGTATGCCGTGTTCCGTAGCGGCGGCGACGATGGCGGCGGACTCCATATCAACGGCACCACAGGCGTTTCGTTCGTGCAGTATCTGTTTGCGTGAGGTGGTATCTATCAAGGTATCGGTGCAAAACAGCGCGTCGTTACAAATGGAAAGGGCAGTGGTGCTCAGGGAGTGTAACAGGGCGTCACGGTACGCATTGTCCAGCAGGTGTTGCCCGCCCTGCCAATCCCAAATGGTGGTGGGGAGCACGACGGTGCCCGGGGTCAAGCGGGAGGATAATGCACCGCCAACCCCGAAACTGAATACGCAATCCATAGGCTGCTCCAGCAGCAAGCGGGTGGCGGCAGTGGCGTTGTCCGGGCCTGCGCCGGAGACCAGTAGTGTGATACCGTCGTGATTAGCCAGCTTTACGGGTGTCCGGGGGGGTATTTCCTCCTTTGTGAAACTGTGTGCCTCACGGAACAGGGCGCAGATTATGCCTATATTCATTGGATGGATTATAGGTTTCAGGCGAATGCAGTGCAACCGGCCATATAGGTTATTTATATCAATATAATAAAAATAATCAATTACTACCCGGTAAGATGGGTCTATAATCTGTCTTCGTAGAAATAAAAACGATGTGGGAGGCAAGGTCTAAATGAAATACACCATAATGAGTTTTGCATTCGCGGGGCTGTTCTCCACCCTCTTGTTGGCGGCACCATTGGGGTTACCGCCGGTCCCGGTGCCTGCTGATAATCCGATCACGCCGGAGAAAGTGGCACTGGGCGACAAACTGTTCAACGACACACGCTTCAGTACCACCGGCGATGTCAGCTGCGCCACTTGTCACAAGACTGAGGCGGCCTTCACCGACAGCCCGTTACGAGTCTCCGAAGGGATACGCAAACTCACCGGCACCCGCAATGCCCCTACGGTGGTCAATGCGGCCTACTTCAAACTGTTGTTCTGGGACGGGCGCGAACCGGATCTGGAAGGACAAGCGGGACAACCGTTTTTGAACCCGGTTGAAATGGGCCTGCCCAATCACGATCCGATACTGGAAGTGGTACGCAATGATCGGCAATACAAGCGGATGTTCCGGGCGGCATTCGGCGTGAGCGGTAACAGCATTACTATGAAAGAAGTCTTGCAGGCTATCGCCAGTTTTGAGCGCACTGTCATATCCGCTGATACACGCTTTGACAAATACCAGTTCGGCGGTGATAAAACCGCCCTGACGGCGGCGGAGATTCGCGGTCTGGATGTATTCATCAATCAGGGGCGTTGCGTTTCCTGCCACACCATCAACCAGACTTACGCCCTGTTCACTGACAACAAATTCCATAATCTGAATGTCGGTTTTGATCGCATCCGCAAGGATGTAAAAGAGCTCGCCGATGCCTTCTCTCAGGCAAAAAGTCAAGGCACGGATGTGGATATCGCGGTGCTGACCAACCGCAACACCTCCGAGTTGGGACGTTTCGCGGTAACGGATCAATGGACTGATATGGGCAGTTTCAAAACCTCCACCCTGCGTAATATAGAGATGACCGCACCTTATATGCACGACGGCAGTCTGGAAACACTGGAAGATGTCGTTGATTTTTATAACAACGGCGGGCGGGTTGAGGAGGACGATCCCATCAATGATTTTCAGAGCGGCGGCATCCGCCGGCTGAACCTGTCGGAAACCCAGAAACAGGATCTGGTCACCTTTATGAAGGCACTGACCAGTCCGCAACATGCAAGCAAATAGGGGAGATTACTATGACCAATCGTCGTCAAATTATTAAAACAGGTGGCTTGGTGCTGGCCGGTTCGGTACTGCCGGTGAGTCTGGTTGAACTGTCTTTTGCCCAAGCCCGGCAGAACTTTACCTTTGCCTATATTTCTGATTCGCACATTCAGTGGATCAAGGGCAAGCAGTTTGTGCGTAACTGGGATCGCGGCCTGATCCGCGCGGTGGCCGAGGCCAACCTGATGGATCCCAAACCTGATTTCGTCGTCTATGGCGGGGACATCGCCCAGCTTGCCCTGCCGTCCGAGATTGATCACGGCGCCGAAATCATGTCCAAACTGGACTACAAGACCTATTGGGTGATGGGCGAACATGATTACTATCTGGATGACGGCGATTACTGGTCAAAGCTGTTCGGTGATCAATACTACAGCTTCGATCACAAAGGCGTACATTTTGTGGTATTGAACAGCATCCTGACCTCGGATGAATGGTATAACAAGTGGTCTTCCGGCAAGGAGCGCATGGGTGTGATGGCCG
The DNA here is from genome assembly GCA_051008185.1 of Gammaproteobacteria bacterium. GTDB lineage: Bacteria > Pseudomonadota > Gammaproteobacteria > Eutrophobiales > Eutrophobiaceae > CAXMWX01. Next base: position 16,112 of record JBPCXW010000097.1, on the reverse strand, counting down.
GTCTGGATGATCCGCGCGGCTCGCCTTTTATGGTCGGTGCAAGACAGCGGGAGTGGCTACGGAAGGATCTGGCAAAAGTGGATAAGGATACGCCGCTGGTCGTGTTCTCCCATTCACCGTTACAGAAACTGTTCAAAAACTGGAATTTCTGGACCGACGATGCGGAGCAGGTACAGGCCCTGTTGCAACCCTTCAAAAAGGTGAATGTGTTTTATGGTCATGTGCATCAGATCCAGTACAACCAGATTGGTAACATCAGTTTTCATTCCGCGATGGCAACCGCCTGGCCCTGGCCTTATCCCAAGAGTTACGCTCAGGCCGGGAACTTCATGCCGAAACTGACGGTGGAAATGAACCGGGCTGATCCCTTCCTTGAACGTGATGCTACCGGTTGGCAGTTTGTCGATATAGACAACGGTGATGCGGCCGCCACGATGAATTACAGCCTGACTGATAACCGACACCGCACCGTTGCCTTCAACCGGAAAACGGGACGACCGGAGGATACGGTTTATCAGGATAAGCGTATTGCCGCACAGAAACATTACTAATCTGAGGTGCATTTGATATGAAATTAACCAAACATTTTGTGAAGATATTGTTTTGTGCGCTGTGTCTGGGTCTGGCCCTCGCCGCCCGGGCTGATGAGTTCACGGATTTTGATGTGGAGGAATGGACTGCCGAGTATATGCAGGTTGTTGCGGAGGGACGGAAGGTTTTTACCGACAGCAGTCTGGGGAAAAACGGTGTTATTTGCGGGCAGTGTCATCCTAACGGTGCCAACACCCACCCCGAGACTTATCCCAAATATCAGAAACAGTTAGGCAAGGTGGCACAGATGTGGGAGATGGTGAATTGGTGCATCCGTAATCCGATGGAGGGTGAAGATCTGGCTGCCGATGATCCGCGTATGATCGCGCTGATAGCTTACATGACCCACGAACGCCGCGGGGTGGCCCTGACACCTGGAAAGCATTGAGTTGCTTTTTTGACCTCGCAAGTTTCAAGCATTGCCACTGTCTCCCCCCGGCTGGATGTACAGGGCCTGACCTGCCGTTTCAACCATTTCCAGTTGTTTGCCGATCTCGGTTTCAACCTGTCTGCGGGGGACATCCTGCAAGTGCGAGGCGACAACGGTAGCGGCAAAACTACTCTGCTACGTATCCTGTCCGGTCTCAAACCGGCGGAGGCGGGGGAGATACGATGGAACGGCAAACCGATACACGCCATAGATAATAATTATTTCAAACAACTCTGCTACCTTGGTCACCGCAACGCGATCAAACCGGGGCTGACGGTCCTGGAAAACCTGACCATGCAGCAATTACTGACAAGCGGACAAAACGACCAAACCCAACAGCAAATCCTCGCCGGTGTCAGCCTCACCGCTTATGCCGATACCCTCGCCGGACAGCTCTCCTCAGGCCAGTTGCGCCGTCTGGCCATCACGCGTCTGCTACTCAGCAACGGCAAGATATGGCTACTGGACGAGCCTTACACGGCACTGGATAAACAGGGCAAACTGTTGATCAATGAACTGCTACTGGCGCACAGTCAGCAAGGCGGGATCGCGATCATCGCCACCCACGAAGCCGTCAGCATGGATGGCACGCCACTAAAAACGTTCACCCTGAACTGATCATGACTTTATCCGAACACGATCCGATCTTTCCGGCAATCATCAAACGGGATATCCTGTTGCTACTGCGCCGCCGTGTGGAACTGGTCAATTGTCTGGTTTTTTTTCTGCTCACCGTTACCTTGTTCACCATCGCCGTCGGCCCCGGACAAACCCTGCTACGACAGATCGCACCCGGGATCCTGTGGGTGGCCGCCCTGCTCTCCTCCACCCTGACACTGGACATGATTTTCCGCGAAGATTTTGAAGACGGCTGTCTGGAACAATTCCTGTTATCCGACCATTCACTGACACTGATCATCGCCGCCAAACTGCTGGCACACTGGCTGATCAGCGGTGTCCCCCTGCTACTGATCACATTGCTGATGAGCATCTTCCTGTATCTGGATCGCCCATACCTGCCGCCGCTACTACTCACCCTGCTGTTAGGCACACCGGTCTTCAGCCTGCTGGGCGGCATGCTGGCCGCGCTGACGGTGGGCCTGCGTAACGGCGGCGCGTTACTGGCACTGCTCATCCTGCCCTTGTACATACCGATCTTGATCTTTGCCACCGGGGCGGTACAAAATGCCGTCAAGGGCCTGTCCATCACGGGCGAGATTTATTTTCTCGCCGCATTGCTGGTACTGGCACTCACTCTGGCACCGGTAACAACGGCCGCCGCAATCAAGGTACGTCTGGGATGATCTGGCAAACAATCAGCAAATACGCATCACCGAAACATTTCTACCGCCTGTCGGCAACATGGGTGCCGGTATGCGGCTGGCTGGCCGCGTGCCTGTTCATCATCGGCCTGATTTGGGGCCTGGTTTATGCACCGGCGGATTATCAGCAAGGCGACGGCTTTCGTATTATTTATGTGCATGTCCCCAGTGCCTGGATGTCGCTGTTTATCTATGTAGTGATGGCCGCCTGCGGTGCCGTCGGGTTGATCTGGAAGACCAAGGTCAGCGACAGTCTGGCCCGGGCCTGCGCCCCGGTCGGTGCCAGTTTCACTTTCCTGACCCTGATCACCGGCTCGCTATGGGGCAAACCGATGTGGGGTACCTGGTGGACATGGGATCCCCGCCTGACCTCGGAACTGGTGTTACTGTTTTTGTATCTGGGTTATATCGCCCTGCAATCCGCGATCGCAGAGCGGCGTATGGCGGCGCAGGCCGGTGCCATTCTGGCCCTGGCAGGGGTGGTGAATATCCCGATCATTCATTACTCGGTGGTATGGTGGAGCAGCCTGCATCAAGGCCCCAGCGTGAGCAAATTCGCCGCCCCTTCAATACACACAGACATGCTGATCCCGCTGTTACTGATGGCCTCTGCCTGTATGTTTTATTTCGCCGCCCTGCTGTTGCTGCGCGCACGCTGCGAGTTGCTGGAGAATGAATGTAACCACGCCTGGGTAAGCGAACTGCTGTCAGGCAGGGGGCGATAATCATGGCCGAACTGATGACATTTTTACAGATGGGCGGTTATGCACAGTATGTCTGGCCCGCTTATGGCATCACGGCGATCGTATTGCTACTCAATGTTATACTACCGGTGCGGCGGGAAAAAAAATTACTTTCCCGGTTACAACAAAAACTATCCCGGAAACAGGATGCACCCTGAACGAAAAAAAAGATTGCTTGCCATTGTGCTACTACTGATCGGTTGCTTCACCGCCGTTGCCCTGATGTTGCAGGCGTTTCAGGAAAACCTGATGTATTTTTACAGCCCTTCGGAAATAGCGGCGGGCAAGGCGCCCGACAACCGGGACTTTCGTATCGGCGGCATGGTAGTGAAAGGTAGCGTGATGCGGGATGCCGATACATTGCAGGTCTATTTCACCCTGACGGATACCGCAAAAGAAGTGACCGTCAGCTATAACGGCATCCTGCCCGATCTGTTCCGCGAGGGACAAGGCATTGTCGCCAATGGGCGGCTTGATCGGTCCGGCGTGTTCCGGGCCGCCGAGGTGCTGGCAAAACACGATGAAAATTACATGCCCCCGGAAGTCGCCGATGCCCTGGACAAGGCCGGTTACCAGACACAGGAGCAGAAATAAAGAGACAACGATGCGTCACATCCTGACAAGTATTACCATCCTCGCACTGCTGGCCGCTTGCGCCTCGCAAGACAGCAGACGCGGTGCCGATCTTGTAGAAACGGCAGAAAAACTGATTGCCGACGGCAACCATCTTGCCGCCGCCGAGGCCTATCTGCAGCTGGCAAAAACGAGCAGACAAAACCGCCATCTGTACCAGCTACTGGGGGCGGACTCGTTGCTGACAGGCAACGCCATTGAGCGCGCGGAACAAATTATCCGCGCTACCAACCCCGCTCCCAAAGACAAGCGCAACAACTACCTGAAACTGATCCTGCAAGCCAGACTGGCAATCTACAAAAACCAGCCCGAACAAGCCCTGTCCCTGCTGGCCAAACAATCCGGCGATGGCATCCCGACGAGGATATCCTCCCGGAGGTATCTGCCGCAGGCACAGGCTTATGAATTGCTCGCCCAATACCTGCCCGCCATCAGGACAAGACTGATCTATCAGGACTATCTTACCAATGCGGCGGCGAAGAACCGCAATACTGAAAAGATATGGTCGGCACTGATCCGGAGCGACACGGAAGCCTTGCAGGAATTGCAACACGCCGCCTCAAGAGAACTGACCGGCTGGCTACAACTGGTAAGCATCAACCGGGCTATGAGCGGCACGCCGGCAATGCTAAAGAAAAGCATCGATTCCTGGCGGCAAAAATATCCCGTGCATCCGGCAAACCCGGTCATCACCGGCAAGTTGCTGGAGCTCAGCCGGCTTTACAACTTGCAACCCGCGCAACTGGCCCTGTTGCTACCGCTTGACGGTAGATACCGCAAGGCGGCGGAGGCCGTCAGGGACGGGTTCCTCACGGCCTGGTATCAATCCAAACAATATCGTCCCGTCATCAAAATTTATAATGCCGATGCGCTCAATATCAGGCAGGTGTATAACCGGGCGGTCAAGGAAGGCGCGAAGTTTATTGTCGGGCCACTGGAAAAACCGGCGATTGCCGCGCTCAGTCGTAGCGGTGCCTTGCCTGTCATCACGCTGGCCTTGAATCAAACTGATACCGCATCGGAAGACCATGGCGGTTTTTTGCCGAGCCTGATCCAGTTCGGCCTGTCACCTGAAGATGAGGCAAGGCAGGTGGTTGAACGCGCATCCCGCGATGGCCATAGCCGGGCCTTGACAGTAACGCCGAATAACAAATGGGGCAAACGCATGGCCGCCACTTTTGAACGTAGCTGGGAACAGAGCGGCGGCCGAATACTGGAACACCGTACCTTTGATACCCGGGATCGTGATTTCTCCAGACCGGTAAAACAACTGCTCAATATCGATGGCAGCGAACACAGGGCCGCCATACTCAGGCAAATCCTGAACCGCAGGATCATCAGCGAAACCAGATTGCGTCACGATGCGGATGTGATATTCCTCGCCGCACCACCGTTGTATGCCCGCCAGTTGATCCCGCAATTTCGCTTCCACAAGGCCGATGGCATACCCATCTATTCCACCTCCCACATTTTCTCCGGCGTGATTGACCCGGCCGGTGACCGGGATATGAACGATGTGAAATTTACCGATATTCCCTGGGTACTACCCGGCACCAATGAGGCGAATATCATCAAACAGCAGATCAACCGTAACTGGGATGCGGAAAAATCACCCGACCAGCGGCTGTATGCCCTGGGCGTGGATAGCTTCCACCTCATCCCGCACCTGACCAGACTGGCACTGCAACCGGACACCGCCTATGCGGGGCAAACCGGCAGTTTGTCAATGGACAGCTATGGCCGGATAAAACGCCGCCTGTTATGGGGGACGATCCGGCGCGGCAAACCTTATCGCTTGCTCAACTAACCATGCAAACCAGCACCCGCAGCCGGGGACAACAGGCCGAGACCCTGGCCCTGGATTATCTCAAGCAGCACAAACTGCAACTGCTTTGCAAGAATTACCGTGGCCGGTTCGGGGAAATTGACCTGATTATGCGCGACACCCAACACATCATATTCGTAGAGGTGCGCTACCGGAGCAGCACCGATCCCGTGCATCCGCTTGAAACCATTGATGCCCACAAACAGGGCCGGATTATTCGCACCAGTCAGGGCTTTTTGCAGCGATACCATGCCAAATACCCGGAACATGACTACAGGTTTGATGTCGTAACGATTACCGGCGACACCGGCAAGGCAAAAATAGACTGGATTCAAAATGCATTTGGTGCATAATGCGGGTCTGGACATCCACTATCACTATTTCCAATTGATCATACAGTTATCGGGAGTTAAAACATGAGCATAGACACTATCAAAAGACTATACATTATTACTGTTATTGCCTGTATCCCCGTTATCCTGCCGGGTTGCGCCGCACCACTCGTTATCGCCACCGGCACGGTCGCCGGCGGCGCAGTGGCCGTGGATAAGCGAACGGCCGGCACTTATGTTGAGGATGAGGCCATTGAACTCAAGGCGCGAAAAGATCTGTTGGGGGACAAGCCACTCAACAAACAGGTGCATATTAACTTCATCAGCTATAACACCAAGGTACTGGTCAGTGGCGAGGCGCCGACTGAGGAACTTCGGGATCAGGTTATCAATATAGTTAAGGGTATAGAAAAAGTCAGCCACATCCACGATGAAATCATTATCGCCGCACCCAGTTCCTACTTGACGCGTACCGGGGATACCACCATCACCGCCAAGGTCAAGACCAAACTGCTCGCGAACAGAGACTTGAATCCTCTTTATATCAAAGTCGTAACGGAAAACGGTACCGTATTCCTGATGGGCCTGATAACCCGGGAAGATGCTGAAAAGGCCACGGAAATAACCAGAAACACAGGTGGCGTGCAAAAAGTCGTGAAGTTGTTTGAATATACGAATTAGGATTGTCATTCCCGCAGGGAGCGGAGTATTGGCGCCTACTTTTTTCGCCGCGACCGCGTCGTCGCAACGGGTTTGAGTTCACGCTCATCATCGGACAAACTCTGAACGAAGCTGTTTCGCTCAAACAGCTTGCTTGCATAGTTACTCAAGGGCTTGGCACTGGGCGGTAATTTGACACCGTAATACTCCAACCGCCATAACAACGGGGCAAGCCAGCAATCAACCAGAGAATATTCCTCTGACATAAAATAAGGCATCTGTGCAAAGGCCGGCGCGATGGCCGTCATCTGATCCCGCATACTCTTTCTGGCACTGGCCGCGGCAATCTCATCATTACCGCTAAAAGCGGGCAACAGGGAATAAGCATCTCTCTCCACCCGATAACGGAATAGCCGGTTGGCGGCCCTGGCAGCGGGATCAACCGGCATCAGCGGCGGGTGGGGATAGCGTTCATCAAGGTATTCCATGATGATCTGCGCGTCATATAAAACCAGATCCCGATCAACCAGAGTCAGTGAGGTATTGTACGGATTCAATTCGGACAGTTCCCGCGGCACATTTGCAGGCTCAACAAAATGAACCTCAGCATTTATATCTTTCTCTGCCAATACGATGCGTACGCTGTGGTCTATTGGATTGGTTGCATCAGAATACACAACCATTACGGAGTTTCTATTAACAACAGTGATCATAATCCCGAATCTCTAATCAACATCTTTCCAGTATTCACGTTTTAGTAAATAAACAATTACCAGCAATATCAGTAAATAAACAATCGTCCAGCCACCGATGGTGTAACGCTTCAAGCGAATCGGCTCCCCCAGATAAACCATGAAATTAACCAAATCCGCCACCGTCTGCTTGTAGTCTTCGTTCGTATAGGCCGCTGGTTTGTCTGTCGGCGGGGTCTGCAATTCAAGGTGGCTGACAATCTTTGTCCCCTCGTGCATTTCATACACAGGTTTTTGCCAACCCTGCAACTCCCACAATACATGCGGCATGGCCACATCCTTGAACAGCAGATTATTGACCCCCGTAGGCCGCTTCGGATCACGATAGAAAGACATCAAATAGGAATACAACCACGCCGGACCGCGGGAACGGGCTATCACGGAAAGGTCCGGTGGTGCCACCCCGAAGTAGGTTTCCGCGGTGCGCTTTTGCAGGGCGATGGTCATCGTGTCGCCGGACTTGTCGGTGGCGAACATCAGGTTTTTTTTCAGTACATCTTCAGTAATCCCCAGATCCGTGGCGATGCGGTTATAACGCATATAGGCGGCGGAGTGACAACCCATACAATAGTTCACAAAGGTACGCGCGCCCCGTTGCAATGATTTCCGGTTAGACAAATCAACTTCAAAATGCTGTATGTATTTCTCCTCCTCGCCGGCGGCCCAGACACCGCTCAACATTAGCAACAGGATTAAAGATATTGCCAAACGTTGCCGCATCAGGTCAGCCTTGCCGGAACCGGCTTGTCATTATCTACAAGATAAAACTTGCTATATTCCATTCCGGCAACCAGCAGCACGATGACAAAGGCAACATAAGCGGGTAACGAGCTGTCACTAGCGATAGCTATAAGCACCGCAAAAATCGCCGCCAGCCAAAACAAGCCCCTGATTATCCACCTGTAATATGTAATTATCGGCCCGCTGCCTGCCGTTGTGAAACAGGGCAAAAACATAAAGAAAGCAAAATAGATGATGGTAAAAAATTGCGCCGCCAATGTATGACCCGGCGTGGCGACCTGAATACCAAGATAGCCCAGGATCACAAAGCTGACGGTAAAACCCGCCAGAGCGGTCTTGTATTTCCAGCCGCGATAACGGATGGATTTCACCGGGCTACGATCCAGCCAGGGCAGGAACATAAACAACATCGTCGCCCCCCCCATCGCCAACACCCCGCCCAACTTGTCCGGCACCGCGCGCAGGATGGCGTAGAACGGCGTGAAATACCATACCGGGGCAATGTGTTCAGGGGTCTTTAGCGGATCAGCCGGCACAAAGTTGGCGGGCTCCAGAAAATAGCCCCCCATCTCGGGATAAAAAAACAGGATGGAACAGAAGATAATCAGAAATACCACGGCACCGACAATATCCTTGACCGTGTAGTAAGGATGAAAGCGAACGCTATCCAGCGGCACGCCATTGGCATCCTTGTTGTTTTTGATCTCAATGCCATCGGGATTATTTGATCCCACTTCGTGCAAGGCCATGATATGCGCCCACACCAGACCGCATAAAAGCAACGGCAGGGCGATGACATGCAAGGCAAAAAAACGATTGAGGGTGACATCCGAAACAACAAAATCGCCCCGGATTAGCAAGGACAGATCATCGCCGATAAACGGAATGGCACCAAACAGGGAAATGATCACCTGAGCACCCCAGAATGACATCTGCCCCCAGGGCAACAGATAACCGAAAAAGGCCTCGGCCATCAGGGTGAAATAAATCAGCATACCGATAATCCACAACAGTTCGCGCGGCTTCTTGTGGGAACCGTACAGCAGTGCCCGGTACATGTGCAGATAAACAACGATAAAAAACGCCGAGGCGCCGGTTGAATGCATATAACGAATCCACCAACCCCATTCCACATCGCGCATGATGTATTCCACTGAGGCAAAGGCCAGATCGGCGGCGGGTTTATAGTTCATCGCCAACCAGATCCCGGTGACGATCTGGATAATCAATACCAGCAAGGCCAGTGAACCGAAGTAATACCAGAAGTTGAAATTTTTCGGGGTGTGATACTTAGCCGCATGTGTGTCCCACTGTTTGGTCATCGGGAAGCGCGCGTCAATCCAGTCACGCAAACCGGCCAGGGTCCTTAGCACTGCATTCATGAAGCCGCTCCGGAGTCGTTACCGATCAGGATCTTGCTGTCACTCAGGTATTGATGCGGCGGCACTAACAGATTCGTCGGGGCGGGGACACTTTTGAAAACCCGCCCCGCCAGATCATAACGACTACCGTGACAAGGGCAGAAGAAACCTCCCTGCCAATTATTCCCCAGATCATATTCCTCGCTACCTTTCCTTACATAACCGGGGGAACAACCGAGATGCGTACACAAACCGATCACAACAAGATACTCAGGTTTCACCGAGCGATATTCATTCCGGGCATAATCCGGTTGCTGGTCTTTGACAGAGGCCGGATCCTTCAGCTTGTCGTCCAGTCCGGTCAGCGCGGCCACCGATTGCTTGCTACGCCGCAATATCCATACCGGCTTGCCCTGCCACGACTGCACCTTGAGTTCACCCGGCTCTATATCACTGATATCCACTTCCACAGGTGCCCCAATCGCCTTGGCCTTGGCGCTGGGAATAAAAGATTTAACAAAAGGTACCGCAGTGGCGACCGCTCCGGCCCCTCCGACCACGGTGGCGGCGGTCGTCAAAAGCAACCGCCTGTCGTGGTTCACTGTGTCATTGCTCATTCTTGCTATCCTCAAAAATACTGGCGGGAAAAACGGCAGTCAGTATAACACGCCTTGTCAAGCCCCGCCCCGGCAGATGGCCGTGGAATCACGGTTTTCCCATTGAATATCAATAGGTTAGTTTCAGCCACTGCCCGTCTGTTGGATACGGGGCGCAAACCGTAGTGTCGGTAGGCAAGGCCCCTCGCCGGGTATGGTGATTGAGTCAGGACGGGGCTATGTTAGGATTCAGCTGCGCCTGCCAAACTCAAGACACCCATAAAAACTGCTAATGCCGCCCGCCGATGAATACCCCCCGAACACCGCAAGCCCTGAAATTCCTGTTGCGCTGGACCATCGTCGGCCTGGCCCTGGCCTTTGTGTTGCTGTATTTTTTCCCGCAGCTGCTACCGGCCCGGTTCAACTCCCCCCGTTCCTACAACCACGCGGTTGAGGCGGTATCAGCCGCCGTAGTGAATGTGTATGTCTCCAGGATAGAACACCGCCGCGTCCACCCACTGTTTCAGGACCCGCTGTTCCGTCGCTTCTTCCGCCTCCCCGAACGACCGAAGGAACAACGCAACAACGCCCTGGGCTCCGGCGTGGTTATGAGCAGGGAAGGCTATCTGCTAACTAACGCCCATGTCGTCAATCAAGCCGATGAGATCATCGTCACCTTGCACGATGGACGACAAGTAGAGGCAAGCATCGTCGGCATTGATACCGAAACCGATCTGGCGGCCCTGAAAATACCACTGGATAACTTGACACCCGCGCCACTGGCAGACTCGGCGCAGGTGCAGGCAGGTGATGTGGTGCTGGCCATAGGCAACCCCTATGACCTCGGCCACACCGTCAGTCAGGGTATCGTCAGTGCCATCGGCAGGAGGCGCCTGGGCATCGCCACTTTTGAAGATTTCATTCAGACCGATGCCTTTATCAACCCGGGCAATTCCGGCGGTGCCCTGATCAATGCCGATGGTCGCCTTATCGGTATCAACACCGCCATCGCCCGCACCTCCGGGCAGACACAAGGCATCGGCTTTGCAATCCCTATCAATCTGGCGCGCAAGGTCATGGAGCAACTGATTGAACACGGCTATGTGATACGCGGCTGGTTGGGTATAGAAGCACAAGTCCTGCCCAGAGACATCGCCGATGCCGCAGACCTGCAAGGTGGCGGTGTGCTAATAGTCGGCGTATTGACCGGCGGCCCGGCGGCAGTGGCCAACCTTGCGCCGGGTGATATACTCATCAGCATCAATGGTGAAAGACTCTACAACCCGCAACAGGCCATTAACCTGATCGCCGGGTTCCGCCCGGAGACAATCATTGAAATAGAACTGATACGCGGCTGGGAAAAAATGATCGCCACTGCTGTTGTCGCACAACGGCCCGGCGTGGTGAATTGATGATGAACAAATACTGGAGCCCATCGCTTGCACAAATCCTCCACCCCTACACGGCCGGTGAGCAACCACAGGATGACTCCTTCATCAAGCTCAATACCAACGAAAGCCCCTGGCCGCCGTCACCGCTGGTCATCAAGCGGCTGAAGGCCGCGGCGAAAGACGGCCTGCAACGCTATCCCGACCCTGACAGCCAAGCCCTGCGGGAAAAACTGGCTACCTATTATGGTTTCAGCGCGGACAATATCTTTATCGGCAACGGTTCGGATGAAGTCCTGGCACACACCTTCAAGGCCTTTTTCCAGCAAGAGTTGCCGATCTACTTCCCTGATGTCAGTTACAATTTTTACCCGGTGTTTTGCGAACACTTCGCCATTGAATACCGACAGGTGCCGGTGACCGCCGAGTTGCAAATCAGTTTGCAGGATTACCCCGCCGACAATGGTGGCATCATCTTCGCCAACCCGAACGCCCCCACCGGGCATCATCTGGGCAATAGCGAGATTGAACAGTTGCTGAAAAATAACACCGGCTCACTGGTGGTGATTGACGAGGCATACACAGACTTCGCAAATGAATCCGCCATTGATCTGTGCAAGTGCTACGACAACCTGCTGATCATTCGCACCCTGTCCAAGTCGCGCTGTCTGGCCGGGATTCGGGCCGGGTTCGCCGTCGGCGACAGCAATCTGATCAACGCCTTGCAACGAGTCAAGGATTCATTCAACGCCTACCCTCTGGACAGTCTGGCCATGACTGCGGCAATCGCCGCCTATGAGGATGAAAAATATTTTCGCAAGTGTTGCAACAAGATCATTCAACTACGGGAATGGACCGGCACCCAACTACAACAACTGGGTTTCACCGTAAGCCCCTCGCAAACCAATTTCCTGTTGGTGCAACCGCCGAAGCTGGATGCCCACACCTATTACCAGGCACTGAAACAACGGAACATCCTGATACGCCACTTTGACAACGAACGGATATCTGATTATGTCAGGATCAGCATCGGCAGCAAGGCGCAGATGCAGGCATTGCTGAAGGCCAGCAAGGCTATTCTTGAGGAGGGGTAATCAATGCCGGGAATGATCAGGTGTTATTGCAAACCGTCAGCATGACCATTCAGTTTTGCCAGACAGTTTTGTAGTTGTTTCAACTCTGCTTTGCTCAGTGCCTGTTCCAGATCTTGTTCAAATTGTAATGCCAGCGGCACGATCCGGCTGTAAGCGGCATGACCCGTTGTCGTCAATGTCAATACGGAGCGGCGTTTATCTTCCGGGGCGTAGCTTCTATCCAGCAATTTTTTCTCCAGCAGGCGCGCTACCGCACGGCTGACCGTCACCTTGTCCATTTCAGTCGCCGCACAGACCTGATCCGCAGACAGCCGGGGCTGTTCGCCCAGCACGGCCATCACCCGCCACTCATGTACTGACAGATCAAACCGCTCCGAGTAAAGCCGGGCAAACGCGGTGCTGATCTTGTTGGTTACTACCGATAGCTGATACGGGATGAAGGTCTTTAGCTTGAGTGGCTTGCTGTTTTTCCTGCTCATGTAACGCCGTCAGCCGGTGAAGTGTTTGCGTAATGATTGCCAGCAAGCCGTATAGTTTTGTTGTCGGTGTGCCGACTCCTGTGCATAACGGGTGGGATGAATCACATAACGTGACTCGAACATGAACGCCATCGTCTCCTGCTGTTTTTGCGGCGTCAGGTTGGCATTGGCGGCGGCCTCAAAGGCATCGTTGTCCGGCCCGTGAGGGGACATGCAGTTATGCAAACTGGCACCGCCGGGGACAAAACCTTCAGGCTTGGCGTCATATACACCGTGGATCAGGCCCATGAATTCGCTCATTACATTGCGGTGATACCAGGGCGGGCGAAAGGTATCCTCCGCCACCATCCAGCGCGGCGGGAAGATCACAAAATCCACATTGGCTACGCCGACGGTGTCGGAAGGTGAGGTGAGTACGGTAAAGATGGAAGGGTCGGGGTGGTCATAACTCACCGTCCCGATGGCGTTGAACCGTTCCAGCTTGTATTTGTAGGGTGAGGAGTTACCCACCCAGGCCACGACATCCAGCGGGGAATGTTGCAGAGATGCCGTATATAACCTGCCGGCAAATTTGCACAGCAGTTCAAACTCGCCGGTCTCGTCTTCAAAGGCGGCTGTCGGTGCCATGAAATCGCGGTTGTTGGCGTAGCCATCCGAACCTACCGGACCGCGTTCCGGCAAACGCAGCGGTGCGCCGTAGTTCTCGCAGATATAGCCCCGCGCCTGTTCCTGTAACAGCCGCACCTGGAACTTCATACCTCTGGGGATTAGTGCGATCTCGCCGGGTTCCGCGGTGAGCCTGCCGCACTCTGTGTGGATATCCAGCCCGCCCAGTTGCGGCACAACTAACAATTCGCCATCGGCGTTGTAGAAGTAACGCTGCTGCATTGAACGGTTGGCCGTATAGACATGGATACCACATCCTGACTGGGTGGCTACATTGCCATTGGCGGCCAGGGTAATCAGACCATCAACCCAGTCGTGCGGTGTGTCGGGGACGGGGAACGGATCCCAACGCATCTGGTTGGGTGGGGGCGGCCCGTCGCTGAGGGGTGCTGTCGCCAGCAGGTCATGCTTCGCCGGGGTAAAGTCGCCTTGTACTACCGAGGGGCGGATACGGTAAAACCAGTTACGCCGGTTTTGTTCCCGCGGGGCGGTAAAAGCGGTGCTACTGAATTTTTCCGTGTACAGGCCATGGGGGGCTTTTTGTGGCGAAAAACGGCCCTGCGGCAGGGCGCCCGGGATGGCCTCGGACTCATGCTCGTTGCCGAACCCCGTCAGGTAGGCATATTTTTCCGTAGTGGTTGCCATGGCTGAAACTCCGACTTGAATTGATGACAGGAAGGAGTATAGTTACATTCGTAACTAATTTCAAATACCTGAGACGATGAAACTCGCAAGCCTTGCAACCGGTGGCCGGGACGGCACCCTGATTGTAGTCAGCAAAGACCTGCGCCGGGCGGTGGCCGTGGCGGATATTGCCGTAACCTTGCAGGCGGCGCTGGATGACTGGGCCGTGGCGGAACCGGCCTTGCAACAGGTCTATGCCGCCCTGAACGAGGGTAGTGCCGCCGATGAATTTGCGTTTGATCCGACGGTCGTCGCGGCGCCTCTGCCACGCAGCTACCATTGGGCGGACGGCAGTGCTTATGTCACCCATGTAGAGTTGGTGCGCAAGGCCCGCGGCGCGGAGCTGCCCGAGTCTTTCCTGACTGATCCGTTAATGTACATGGGCGCATCGGATGCCTTCATCGGCCCCTGTGATGATGTGCTGCTGGAATCGGAGGAATGGGGAATTGATTTCGAATCGGAAGTGGTGGTGTTCACCGATGATGTCCCCGCCGGTACCGGCCCGGACAAGGCACAGGGACACATCAAATTATTCGCTCTGGTCAATGATGTATCCCTGCGTAATCTTATCCCCGCCGAGTTGGCCAAGCAGTTCGGCTTCTACCAGTCCAAGCCCTGGACTTCATTCACCCCGGTTGCCGTCACCCCGGACGAACTGGGCGATGCCTGGGATGGCGAGAGACTACACCTGCCGTTACATTCAACCCTGAACGGTAATAAACTCGGCTCACCTGATGCCGGTGTTGATATGACATTCAATTTCCTCGAGCTAATCGCCCACGCCGCCAAGACGCGCGCCCTGATGGCAGGCACGGTGGTCGGCTCCGGCACGGTATCCAACACGGGCAACAAGGCCGGCTCATCCTGTCTGGCGGAAATCCGCTGTCTGGAGACCATCGCCGACGGCAAACCGGTGACACCGTTCATGCGCTTCGGAGACCGTATTGAGATTGAGATGTTTGACAAGGCGGGTCATTCCATCTTCGGCAAGATCGATCAACTTGTGAAAAAATATAACCCGCCGGGTTAAACAGTAAGGAGTAAAAATCATGTCCGGGTTTGACAAAGTAGTCAGCAACTATGATCAGGCGCTGGACGGAATGCAGAGCGGCATGACCATCATCGCCGGCGGCTTCGGGCTGTGCGGCATCCCCGAAGGTTGCATCGCGCAGATGAAAAAAATGCAGATACAGGATCTGACCATCGTCGCCAATAATTGCGGTGTTGATGATTTCGGGCTGGGGCTGTTGTTACATGACAAACAAATCAGCAAGATGATCTCATCTTATGTCGGCGGGAACGCCTTGTTTGAACAACAAATGCTAAGTGGCGAACTGCAAGTGGAGCTGACACCGCAGGGCACCCTGGCGGAGAAAATGCGGGCGGGCGGTGCCGGTATCCCGGCCTTTTATACCGCCACCGGTTACGGTACGCCGATCGGGGAAAACAAGGAGGTGCGGGAGTTTAACGGTCGCCACTATATTCTGGAACAATCCATTATCGGCGACTTTGCCATTGTTAAAGGCTGGAAGGCGGATCGTTACGGTAATGTGATTTACCGGCACACCGCGCAGAACTTTAATCCCCTGGCCGCCACCGCCGGCAAGATCACCGTGGTGGAAGTGGAAGAGATTGTAGAACCCGGGGAGTTGGAACCCGCCCATATACATACGCCGGGTATTTATGTGGATCGTTTAATTCAAGGTACGTTTGAGAAACGTATCGAAGAACGTACCATTAGCGAGTAGGCCATGGCTCTTTCACGTGAACAATTAGCCATGCGTGTCGCCAGGGAATTGCGAGACGGATATTATG
>JBPCXW010000096.1:0-7179 GCA_051008185.1 Gammaproteobacteria bacterium | reverse complement strand
TGAGGGTCATTATGATCGTTTTCGTGAGCGCATCATGTATCCCATTCGCGATCAGCGTGGCCGTGCCATCGGCTTTGGTGGCCGGGCTATCGGAGATGAGAATCCCAAATACCTGAACTCGCCGGAGACCCCGGTTTTTCACAAGGGCCGGGAGTTGTATGGTCTGCATCAGGCGCGGCAACAACACAGGAACCTTGAGCGGCTGTATCTTGTAGAGGGTTATATGGATGTCATCGCGCTGGCGCAATACGGGATCCACAATGCCGTGGCGACTCTCGGCACCGCCGCCACCGCCGATCAAATACAACGCCTGTTTCGTCACAGCGGCCAACTCGTGTTCTGCTTTGACGGAGACGAGGCGGGCAAGAAGGCCGCCTGGCGCGCGCTGGAAAATACCTTGCCGCAACTGAGTGAAGGACGTGAGGCGCGCTTTATGTTTATGCCTGAGGGTGACGATCCTGATTCCTATGTGCGGCAACACGGTGCCGAGTCTTTTCTTGATGACAAGCAATACCTGCCCCTCTCGGATTTCCTGCTGGACGGCCTGCAAGCCGGGAGCGATCCGGACTCGCGCGAGGGGCGGGCCAAGTTGCTGGATGCCGTGCTGCCTTTTATCAACAAGTTGCCCCGTAGCGGTCTGCGGGAGATCCTGATTGGGGATGTGGCGCTCCGGTGTAAGGTGGAACGCCAAGTCCTGGAGGACATGCTCAAGGGCTTGCCGGACAAACAGCGGCGGCCGGTCGGCAGACCGGTCCGCCCCGCTCCCCGGAAAGGGGATGAACTCGTGGGCAATCTTGTCTCCTGCCTGCTATACCGGCCGGCACTGGCGGCCCTTGTGGAGGAGGTGGAAAGCCTGCGCGACATCCCGGTGGACGGGGTCAATTTCTTGATAGACCTGCTGGATTTTATCCACCAAAGCCCGGATACGAACTGCGCCGCCATCGTTGAGAACTGGCGTGACACGCCCTACCACGAGCGCCTGAACGCCCTGGCGGCGGGCCTGTCCGTCTATGATGAGGATGGGTTTGATATTGAGCGGCTATTCCGCGACACCTTGACCAAATTACAGGGAAAACGCCTGCAACAGGAGATCGCCGCCAAGGCCGGTAAAGGCCTGAAAGACCTGTCCGAAGCAGATAAAGAGGCCCTGAGAAAGGGCATCGCCTCGCTGAAATCCACCTGAAAAGGTGGAATTTTACGCCCCGAAGTCAAACTATGTGCTATAATGGTGGATTGTTTTTTTCGCCTCATATTCATATAAATCAGTAACTTACGTTAATAAAGAGTAGCAAAATGTCGGAAATTGAAGAATACACCAGCCCACCACCAGTTAGCGGAGATGATGAGGAATCACAGCTCAAACTGCTGATCGCCAAGGGCAAGGAACAGGGTTTCCTCACCTACCATGAAGTCAATGAGCATCTGCCGGACGGGATCGTTGATCCCGAACAGATTGAAGAGATCATCGGCATGATCACGGACATGGGGATTGAGGTGCATGAGACGCCGCCCGATATCAACACGCTGATATCCGCCACCCCTAGCGATGCCGATGAGACCACCTCGCCTCTGGCCGCCGTGGAAAACGAGCTGGGTCGCACCACCGATCCGGTAAGAATGTATATGCGGGAGATGGGCACGGTTGATCTGCTGACTCGTGAAGGTGAGATCAAGATCGCCAAGCGTATTGAAGAAGGCATTCATCAGGTGCTGTCCGCCTTGTCCCTGTATCCCAACACCATTGATTTGTTGTTCGGTGCTTATGATCTGGTGGAAAGGGGGATGATGAAACTGGCCGATGTTATTGTCGGTTTCAACGAGCAGGAAGAATACCCGGATGCAGGTTTGCCGCCGCCGTCCAACGAAGCCAGTGATGACGACGATGAGGGAAACGCACCTGATTCATCCATTGACCTCAGCGAAGTACGACGGGCCGTCAGGAAAATGGAAGGCATTTACACCAAATATGTCAGGGCACTGAAACGCCATGGCCGTGAGCACAAAAGGGCCGTGGCCTTGCAGACGGAACTCACTGAAAAGTTTATGGAGCTGAAACTGGCGCCGCGTTTCATTGACGACATTACCAACAATGTCAGAGAGTTGATCGATCTTATCCGCCAGACGGAACGCGAGGTAATGAAGCTGTGTGTGCGTGTCGCGAAAATGCCGCGCAAGGATTTTATAGAATCTTTCCTCGGCAATGAGGCGCAACCCGACTGGATTATACAACATGTCAATAGCGACAAGCCTTATGCCCTTTCGTTGGTCAGGGTGCAGGACAATGTGATCAAGCTACAGAAGAAACTGTCGGTGGCCATGGACGACAACCTGCTAAGCATAGCGGAACTGAAAGAGATCAATCGCAAGATTTCAATCGGCGAGGCCAAGGCGAGGCGGGCGAAGAAAGAAATGGTTGAGGCCAACCTCAGGTTGGTTATCTCCATCGCCAAGAAATATACCAATCGCGGCCTGTTGTTTCTGGATTTGATCCAGGAAGGCAACATCGGCTTGATGAAAGCGGTGGACAAGTTTGAATACCGGCGCGGTTACAAGTTCTCCACCTACGCGACATGGTGGATACGTCAAGCCATTACTCGCTCTATCGCGGATCAGGCGCGGACGATTCGTATTCCGGTGCACATGATTGAGACGATTAACAAACTGAACCGTATCTCCCGGCAGATCTTGCAGGAGAAGGGTCGGGAACCGACACCGGAAGAACTGGCGGAAAAGATGGATATACCGGAAGAGAAAGTTCGCAAGGTGCTGAAGATTGCCAAAGAGCCCATCTCCATGGAGACGCCGGTCGGTGATGATGAAGATTCACATTTGGGCGACTTCATTGAGGACCTGAATACCCAGGCGCCATCGGACTCGGCCGGCTTTGAGGGCCTGCGCCGTGCCACGCGCGACTCGCTGGATAATTTGACGCCCAGAGAAGCGAAGGTGTTGCGTATGCGTTTCGGTATTGATATGAATCAGGATCATACTCTGGAAGAAGTAGGCAAGCAGTTTGATGTTACCCGCGAGCGCATTCGCCAGATAGAGGCCAAGGCGTTACGCAAGTTACGGCATCCGAGCCGTTCGGAACAACTGCGAACTTTTCTGGAGCAGTAACACAAGCAATTTTTATCGGGCCTGTAGCTCAGCTGGTTAGAGCAGTGGACTCATCAAAATGGTGCGTTCCCGTTGAGAGGCGGGAAATGAACGGGATGAATTCAGGGAAACCTTAGCAGTCAGGCTGATGGCAACCCTGAGCCAAGCCGGAGGTACACCTCCGAAAGGTGCAGAGACTACCTGAGAACTTGAGTGTTCTTAATAACAGGCAAGAGCGTCCCGCACCCCGGTCCCTACTGAGGGTGATGAGATAGTCCGCTCCTGTTGGAAACAATGGGGTGTAGTGAATCCATTGGTCGTAGGTTCAAGTCCTACCGGGCCCACCATTATTATCTGTATGCGGAGTAAGGCCCCGTATGGGACCCCGCCGGGTGAATCCTCTATTCAAACAAGGCATCCGCGAAGTGCGGTTATGAATTCCGATATATCTCTGTTGTTGGCATCGGTTGCAGTATCTACCTCGGTCAAGCCGACAAACTCATGCCAAGGATGATCTAACTCAGGATCATATGAGTCGTCAAAATATAGTACGGGGATACCGGTTTTCTCCGCAACAAAGCCTCCTTCGTATAGCAGCTTAGACTCTATCGCCTTGACTAGTTCATCGATGTCAGTGCCCTGTTTGTTAGAAAAAGTTACTTCGCCCGATTGCTTATAGTTTCCAGTATCTCTATACATATACTCGAGAAGTACATTCATGGTTTACCTCCATTACTGTTGGAATATATTAGTGCGGTGATACTCGAGAAACTCTTGGCGTGGAAGGAATTTTCCTGGCAGTTCTATTTTCTTCCCCACATAGTTCTGAATTGCTACTCTAAAAAAGTTATTATTAACCTTGACAGTGCTGGACATAACAATAAACAGCTTTTCATCAATCGTAATCAGGCCGCGATCAAAAGCCTTATCATGAATCATTGATAGCGCAAGGCCATTGCTTGGATTCAATCGGTTTGCAGTATCTTCGCTCCATGGAATTATGTGGCTTGCAACAAGTAATTCTGGAACAGGAAGCCCCGTAATACAACATCTGTAGTTATATGCACTCATCACAGCCTTTCTGAAGAGGTTTTGCCCAACTCGCCTTGTCGAACCAGTTTCTTTATCCACACCTTCATAGTCGCCAACATCAATGCTGCTACTTTCTGCTTCGCTGGCATCACCTTTGGTGCTTGCGGCATCCTGAGCTAGTGCCTTTTCAGTGGCCTTGGCTAGTGCCTTTTCGGCAACAGGGATAAAACTGTTCCAGTCATCATGCATCTCTTTCCACATCGCCTTATCATCATCAGATGCTCCAGATAATCCCTTGCGTCCTGTTGAGGTGATTTTGGGGTCAAGGCTTGCTATATTGACCAGCTTCATTGCAAGTGACGAAGGTGTTCTGCCCATGGTTGCCGCAATACGAACAATTTCAGGAGTCTCTTTGTCCATCCTGCCAAATGGTATTTTGTAATAGAGGCCAAATGCAATCAGCAGTTCTTGCCTTTCCCATTTTTTCCCGTATCGGTTTTCATTCATCGTTTTGGCCTCGACAGAATTCTGAGCCTGCCAAGTGAAAACATATCAAATAATATCAGAGTTTGTTTCCATTTCTGCGAAGCATACTCCGTATGTCTCAGGCCTTTGCGGAGGGTCTGTTGCTGACTACCTCGTACCAGCGTTGTAAATGTTTCTGTTGTGGCGAGATGCCCAGTTTGATCCAGTCTGCAAAATCTACTGCTACCATGGCCGTGATGTCGGCCATGCTGAAATTGTCACCGCAGATAAATTCGTGTTGTGCCAGTTGTGCATCCAGTGTTTGAAAAAACTCCTGTGTCCTTTTCTTGCCTCGTTCTACCAGTTCCGGGATCTGCGGGTATGCCTCGGGGCCGGAGATGGCGCGACCGACGAAGCCTTCGGCATGATTACGGAATGCCTCGGAGACAGCCAACATACCCTCGTATTCCATGCGCGCATTCCACATTGCTATCATGGCCTTTTCTGTTGGGGTCTTGCCCAGCAACGGCGGTTCGGGGTGGGTTGCCTCAAGATAGGCGGCGATGCCCTTGTTCTCGGTAATCGCCGTGCCGTCATCAAGTAACAGAACCGGTACGGCGCAACGGGGATTGATCGCCTTGAAGGTTTCACTGAACTGCTCTTTTTGCCTGAGATCAACCTGAATGATTTCAATCTCCAGCCCTTTTTCCGCAATAAAGATCCGCGCCCTTCTCGGATTCGGTGCGATAGTGTAATCGTAAAGTTTCATATCAGTTTTTGCTCCGCTCTTTTATATTAGCTGCTGTTTGTCCAAACATATTTCGCATTGCCTCCTCGTCCGGTTTATCCTGCCGTAACTCCTTGCCCAAATCCACCGCTTTGGACGCCGCCGGTCTGGCCTTCATAGCCGCATGCCAACGTTGCACATTGGGAAACTCATCCAGACTCTGGTTAAACCGCTCATGCGGGACAACCCAGGGCCAACTTGCCATATCGGCAATGGAGTAATCATCGCAAAGATATGTCTTCTCTTCAAGTTGCCGATCCAGCACGCCAAGCAAGCGATTATATTCATCTGCGTAACGACGCAAGGCATAGTCTATTGTTTCCGGCGCATAATTGGTAAAGTGACTAAGCTGACCCGCCATAGGCCCGAGCCCACCCACCTGCCAGAACAACCACTGTAATACCCGCAACCGCTCCCGCTTGTCACGCGGCAAAAACCGCCCGGTTTTCTCTGCCAGATAAATCAGTATGCTACCCGATTCAAACAACGACAACGGACCACCCTCGGCGGCATGATCAACAATAGCCGGCATACGGTTGTTAGGACTGATAGCCAAAAATTCAGGCTTGAATTGATCACCACGCCCGATGTTCACCGGGATGAGCTTATAATCCAGACCCGTCTCTTCCAGCATGATGGCTATCTTCCAACCGTTGGGAGTAGGCCAGTAATACAGATCAATCATATCTCCTCAACCCGTGATCAAAAGAACAATATAACAGATTAGTGGATTGTAGCAGATCATCACACTGTTGACACAGACCCTCGTCTATAGGTAGAATCACGCACATACATCGTAAAGGGGATTGTATATGGAAGTTATTTTGGGTCTTGGTTTTGTTGTTTTGCTTGTTTTGTTCTACTTCTTACCGTTCATAATAGCCATCAATCGTGGTCATCACAATACGGCGGCGATATTTGTGCTCAACCTTTTTCTTGGCTGGACCTTTCTGGGTTGGGTCGTTGCGCTTGTCTGGTCGTTTACGGCGGTTGTAACTACACCGCCTGAAGCTTAGCAATGGGCCGTCCAAGTTGTGGTCACTCCAGCAACGTGTAGCGGATCAATACATTTCAGATAAGACACAATTGTTGAATTCGGTTGTATTTTCCTGCTACCCTCTAGGGCATGAAAAGTTCTCTCACCAAGCAGGGCGCATCTAATCACCGTACGCCGAAATTTGCACCACTGATCGAAAAAAACAGCGATCGGATACTGGCCCTTGCCCGCAAGTATGGTGTTTGCAATGTGCGTGTCTTCGGCTCCATGGCAAAAAATGAGTCTGGCCCACAGAGTGATATTGATTTGCTAGTGGAGTTAGAGGAAGGCAGAACTGGCTTGGCACTTGGTGGGTTTTTGGCTGGTGTTGCGGAGCTAACACAAAGAAAAGTTGGTGTTGTTACTGAAAAGTCTATACACATCCGCATGCGCGACAAAATACTGAAAGAAGCAGTGCCATTATGAGCAAAGCACATTGGGGGTCGCACTTCAGGGGGGAGCGGTAACATCTTTTTGAAGTAATCTGATATTTTCCTGTTTATATGTGGAGTTTTGTATGAACATTCATAAAGCTGCCAAGCGAGGGGACGCTGATGCTCAGTTTGGTCTCGGTGTAATGCACTATGTTGGCGAAGGTGCGCCCCAGAATTATGTTGAAGCGGCGCGATGGTATCGTCTGGCTGCCGAGCAGGGCCACGCTGACGCTCAATTCCATCTCGGTGTAATGTATTACGATGGCGACGGTGTGTCCCAGGATTATGACGAAGCGGCGCGATGGTATCGTCTGGCTGCCGAGCAGGGC
>JBPCXW010000095.1:0-24702 GCA_051008185.1 Gammaproteobacteria bacterium | reverse complement strand
CTGAGCCACTGCGGGCTTACGCCCTTGTGCCTCTGGCTCCCCCTCAAGGGGGGAGCTATCCGTGCTGGTGGGCGGAGGCGGGAATGCGTGGCGTGAAAAGACAAAGCAGGCGTCTTTTGCCTGCTTTGACATTGTCGGTGAGCGGAGCTGCGAATGCGTGGTGTGAAAAGACAAAGCAGGCGTCTTTTGCCTGCTTTGACATTGCCTGTTGTTTGCCTGCTTTGGCATTGCTGATACCATGCACCGTAAAACGGAGCAGACCCGATGAGCGATACCATACTTTATGAAACCAGTGGCGCGGTCGCCACTATTCTTTTGAACCGGCCCGAGGCGGTGAATGGGTTTACCGGGGAGATGCGGCAGGCCTTGATTGAGGCCACCCGCGAAGCCCGTGACGATGCGGCTATCCGGGCGGTGGTGTTGAGCGGCTCGGGACGTGGTTTCAGTGCCGGTGCTGATCTCAAGGCCGGCTTTAAGAGTGGTGCGGATGTGCGGCGCGTACTGAACGAGGAATATGGTCCGAGCCTGCACAATATAGTGCAGATGGAAAAACCTGTCATCGCCGCGATAAATGGCTTTGCCGCCGGTATCGGGATGTCTTATGCACTGGCCTGTGATCTTGCCGTGATGGGGGAAAAGGCCTTTCTGTTGTGTCCGTTCAGCAACATCGGTCTGGTGCCTGATGGCGGTTCTACCTGGCTGTTGAGTAACGGTCTGGGCTATCGGCGCGCTTATGAAATGGCGATTGAAAATGATCGCTTGCCCGCATCGGCGGCGCTGGCGGCCGGGTTGGTTAATAAAGTTGTAGCCGATGACGAGGTGTTGCAAACCGCTCATGAGTGGGCGACAAAACTGAGCGCGAAGGCACCGCTGGCCCTGGGCCGTACCAAAAAACTGATGCGACAGGCACCGATGATAAACTATCTTGATGCGATCGCCGCAGAGGCGGAATTACAGGGACTGTGCATTGACAGTAACGATTCAAAAGAAGGCATCGCCGCTTTTCTGGAAAAACGTCAGGCCGAGTTCAAGGGTGACTGACATAGCGGTATAACAAACAAGTCGGTTCTATCAACTTCACTGCGACAGATAAATACCGACACCCGGGCCGAGAGGCAGATCCAGCACCACCCACAGTAGCAACAACAACGACCACGAGCACAGGAAGGCGAGGCTGTAAGGCAACATCATCGCAATGATCGTGCCTATCCCTGCTGTCTTGTCATGTTGCCGGGCGAAGGCGACAACCACACCGAAGTACGGCATCAGCGGCGTGATGATATTGGTGCTGCTGTCACCGATACGGTATGCCATCTGGGCGGCCTCGGGGGAGATGCCCAATAGCAGAAACATCGGCACAAAAATGGGGCCTATCAGGCCCCACTTGGCGGTGGCACTGCCGATGAATAAATTAATCACGCCCGCCATCACAATAAACACCACCAGCAACAAACCGGGATGTAACTGTAGTTGTGTCAGCAGACCCGCCCCCTTGATCGCGATGATGCCGCCCAGATTGCTCCAGGCGAAATAACTGACAAACTGCGCGGCAAAGAACATCAGCACCAGATAGGCGGCCATGGTGGCCATGTGTTTTTCCATGCCGTCAATAAACTCATTGACACTGGCATAGCGGCCGCTGCAACGGCCAAAGATGATACCGGCGAGGGCCGCATACAAGGCGATGATCGTCACAATGCCGCTGATAAAAGGTGAACGCAAGACACTGCCGGTCGCCTGATCACGCAGTATCCCCGTGTCCGGCAACAAACCCGCCAGCAATAACAACACAAACACCAGACTGAACAGGCCGACGGCGCGCAAACCTTTTTTATCCGCTTCACTCGGGGTTTCCATTGCCGTTGCCGTGCCCTGATGCGCCGGCAGACGCGGACTGACGATGTGTTCAGTCACCCAGGTGCCGACAAGGCTCACCAGCAAGGTTGAGACAATGATGAAATAATAATTGCCCGCCGCATTCACCGTATAGTCGGGTTGTATCAATGCCGCCGCCTCGGTGGACAGACCGGCCAGCAGCACATCAAGCGGGCCGATCAACAGATTGGCACTGAACCCGCCCGACACCCCGGCGAAGGCCGCGGCAATGCCGGTAATCGGGTGTCGCCCGACACTGATGAAGGCCAGCGCGGCCAGTGGGATTAGCACGACATAGCCGGTGTCAGCGGCCAGACTGGACAGCACACCGGCCAGCACTACCGTAAAGGTGAGCAACTGCCGGGGAGTTTGCACCACAATGGTGCGTAATAACACGGCGATCAGGCCGGCGTGTTCCGCCACCCCTATACCCATAATGGCCACCAGCACCGTGCCGACCGGGGCGAACGAGGTAAAGTTGCTCACGGTGTCAGTCAGTATGCGATGCAGGCCGAAGACGCTGAATAAATTGACTGTCTCAACCAGATCGCCCGTCACGGGATGCACGGCACTGAAACCAAGCCAGGACATAAAAGCAGATAAAAACAACACTATCAAACATAAATAGACAAATAATATGGCCGGATTAGGCAGCGCGTTCCCTGCCCGTTCAACTATATTTAGCAGTTTATTCAGATTCAAACTCACCGATGCTCCCGTTTCAATTGTGCGTTTTGTCACATTTTCAAGCAAATTATACTATTTCAAGTAGCAAAATATGTCAGTATCGTGCCGGATATGTACTAACAATAACAAAAACCAGCCGTTATATGAGGGGTACGAAAGGGGATTAAGAGCAACTTATGCAGTGCCCGTCTTGTAATTCCGCTAATCGCGGGAGCCGGAAGTTTTGTAGCCGTTGTGGTAAACGTCTCATCAGACAGTGCCCTGTCTGTGACTTCAGCAATGAACATAATGCCTGCTATTGCGGGGAATGTGGTGCTGATCTGTCTGTTGAACATACGGTTGCCACACAACTGTCACACCTGGCGTTACCGGCAACCGATCCACCACAGCCGGAAAGAAGACAACTCACGGTGATGTTTTGTGACCTGATTGATTCCAGCGGTATGGCATCCGGGCTTGATCCGGAGGATCTGCGGACAGTCATACGGCAATATCAAAGCACCTGTGTTGCCGTGATTGAGCGTTATCAGGGCTTTGTCGCACGCTATATGGGCGACGGGATTATGGTGTATTTCGGCTACCCGCAGGCTTATGAAGAAAACGCGGTGCGGGCCTGTCTGGCCGGGCTGGAGATTATCAAGGCCGCGTCCGGCCTGAAGATCACGCTTGCCAATCAACAGCAACAACGGATCGCCGTGCGTATCGGCGTGGCGACCGGGCTGGTTGTTGTCGGCGATATCATCGGCTCACATGCGGCCGAAGAAGAAGCGGTAGTCGGAGAGACACCCAATCTGGCCGCCCGCCTGCAATCCATGGCCGGCCGCAACTGCGTGCTGATTGCAGACAGAACTTATGCTCTGGTGAAACATCAATTTGCGATCAAGGATATGGGGAAGCAGTCTATCAAGGGCTTCGCCGGGAAACACAGTATCCGGCAACTCATGCATGAGACCGGGTTCGCCAACCGCTTTCGTGCAAGCTGTAACAATAACGGGGCTCGGCTTGTAGGCAGAGAAAAAGAACTGCACCGGATCAATTCGGCTTGGGAGGCGGCACAGCGGGGGCGGGGAAGTGTTTTATTGCTGTCGGGTGAGGCCGGTATAGGGAAATCCAAACTCATTGATATACAACGGCAAAACCTCAGTCCCGCTATCGCTAACAATCATTTCTATCAATGCTCGCCGTTTCATCAAAACACACCTTTTTTCCCATTCAGAATCGGCATTGAAACCTCGGCCCGCTTTAAACATAACGACAGTGTGGCGGTTAAAATAAACAAACTGGAAAAATTTATCGCCACTACAACGGATCAGTATGCAGAGAGCATGCCCCTGTACGCCGCCTTGTTATCGCTACCGATGAAAGAGAACTTCCCGGATTTCAACCTGAGCCCCGGAGAAATAAAAAAAGCACTTTATGCCTTGATTATGTTGCAGATAGAGCAACTCCCGAATCATGCCCCGCTATTGATCGTGCTGGAAGATGCACACTGGATTGATCCGAGTTCCATGGAGCTCGCCAGTAAAATTATTCCTGAAGTAGCCGGACGCGCGATTTTATTCATCATCAGTAGTCGCTCGGAATTTATACCGCCCGCAAACTGGCCTACATATAAACATGTCAAACAAATGCAACTGGATAATCTGAACGGGGCGGAAACCCGCACCTTGATAAATAACATAATCAATAACAGGCATCTGTCGCCTGAACTGGTTACACAAATTGTTGAACGCGCCGACGGCATGCCTTTGTATATTGAAGAGTTGACCAACACCATGCTTGAGCATACCGCCGAACATAACAGTAATACCGTACAGAATCTGAACCGACACTTCCAAATCCCGACCAGCTTGCAGGACGCACTGATGGCCAGACTGGATCAAAATCCGGTGACCAGAGAAACCGCCCAACTGGCCTCGGCCCTGGGCCGTGATTTTTCCCACGAGGTGATTAGTGCGATAGATACCAATGATAGTGACAAACTCAACCCTGCTTTGGAACAATTATGTGAATCAGGAATTCTGCTGGATACCGGTAAGCAAAAAAATAATCAATATAGTTTTCGGCACGCCCTGATACAAAACGCCGCTTACGGAAGCCTGTTGAAAAGCCGACGCCGCGAATTGCATCTGCGGAGTGCCGTTGTTCTGGAAGAACAATTTCAGGAAATCGCCACCACTCAACCGGAGGTGCTGGCCAACCACTGCACCGAAGCCGGCTTGTATGAAAAAGCCCTGAGCTACTGGACACAGGCCGGTTTCCGCTCACTTGAACAATGTGCCGCGCGCGAGACCTTGCACCATGCGGAGAACGGCATGAGTTTGCTGGACCATATTGACGATACCGTTGAGCGGGCAAAAAAAGAACTTGAATTACAGATATTGAAAGGCGCGTCCTGGCGGGCAATCAAAAGTTTTGCCTCATCCGAAGCGAGGCAAAGCTTTGCCAGGGCTTATGAATTGAGCGCCATTACCCGCAACGATCTGCGCATGCTGGATGCGGCACGGGGCTTGCACGCCAGTTATTATGTACGCGGTGAACACAGGACCGCGCTAAAACAGGCACAACAATTCCTGCAACGCGGTGCTGCAATGGAGAACAGGGATCTTCAGACTCTGGCGCATTATATGTCGGGTACCAGTTGCTTCTGGTGCGGTGATCTGGCGAGTGCCAAACGGCATCTGGAACGGGCACTGCAATTATACGATGAACAGACTTACAAACAGACCACACTGTCATCGCAAATAGATTTGCAGGCGGCCATATACAATCACTATAGCTGGGCACTATGGGTTATGGGACTGCCCGAACAAGCCATCACGGCATGTCACAAGGCGCTGGATATAGCCACAAAAACATCGCAGCCCTTTACCCGCGCCATGGCAACATTCCGGATCGGCAAGATACTGTTGTGTTGCGGCGACTATGAAGAGACTGAAAAGTTACTGCATGATCTGAAAAACGTGGCGGCGGATCACGATCTCGGTTACATGGCTGCCATAGCGAATGTACTGGAGGCACAAATCTGTTTTGGCAATTTGCAGTTTGACGCCGGCATGGAAAAACTTGAGGCCGCATTTAGCGGGTTCCGCCTGCAGGAAGCCTGCCTTGGTATGCCCTGGGTATTGACCGTTCAGGCCCGGGGTCTGCTCATTCATAAAGATGTGCAGCGCGGCCTTGCCGTGCTACAACAAGCCCTGGCGAATGTGGAAAAACACAATGAGCGTAACTGGCTGGCTGAAATATACAGATTGACAGGGGAGTTCCACCTGCTGGACGGGCGGGACTCTGTGGATACGGCGATCATTTATTTCAAGCGGGCTATTGAAACGGCGGCCTCGCAACAGGCCTTGTCCTTTGAATTACGCGCCGCCACCAGTCTTGCCGGTGTCTATAAGAAGCGAAGAGAAACCGCCCTTGCCTTGCAGATACTGGGAACCGTGCTGGACAAATTCAGTGAGGGCTATCAAACCCATGATCTGAAAACAGCCCTGGCATTGAAAGAATCATTATTTAAAACCAATAAGCAACCTTCAGGAGTATCTAACCATGTCTAAACGTAAATTGAAAATTTCCCCGCAGTCCCTGTCCTTTATCGATCTGTTCTCAGAACTGACAAATGATGACAGGGTATATATCGCTAAAAAATGTATCGGGGCGAAGTATTCCATAGATGAAGTTATCCTCTCAAAAAAAGACCAGGATACCTTTGTTTATTTTATTATTTCCGGCAGTGTCAGGATTATCTTTTTCTCGGAATCCGGCAAGGAGATCACTTTCAGGGATCAACATACCGGGGAATTTTTCGGTGAAATAGCGGCTATTGACCATGCACCCCGCTCCGCCCATGTAGTCGCGCTGGAGGATTCGATGATTGCCGTTATGACTGCCAGTGACTTCCTGTTGCTACTACATCAATACCCTCCCGTTATGCAAAAAGCCTTTGCCCGTCTTGCCACGCTGATAAGGTTATTGTCTGACAGAATTATTGAGTACAGCACGTTGGGGGTTATCAACAGGGTACATAACGAACTGCTAAAGCTGGCTTACGATGCCCAGGTAAAGAACAATATGGCCAGGATCAGCCCCGTGCCCACCCACTTTGAAATCTCCAACCGCATCAGTAGCCACAGAGAGGCCGTAACCAGAGAGCTACGGCAACTGACAGTCAATGGCCTGCTACGGAAAAGCAAGAACTGCCTGACCATCACCGATGTGAAAAAACTTGAAAAGATAGTGCGGGATACTTATCAGGATTGGCCACCTCTCGTTTCGTAATCGTCGGGCTGTGGACGTATGAGACAAAAATGGCGGGGCACCCTGCCCCCCACCAAAGCAGGCTTCGCCTCCTTTGGCTCCCCCTCAAGGGGGGAGCGATAACACCAGGAGGAACCCCGGCACGAATAGCTCCCCCCTTGAGGGGGAGCCGGTGGCACGAGGGCGTAGCCCGTAGTGGCTCCGGTGGGGGGACATTGCTGATTTGTCTCATAAGCACTAATCCGCTACAGTTATAGCGGCACCGGCTTCAAACAAACGGGAGACACAATGCAGTTTCGTAAACTCGGACACACCGATATCAATGTCAGCCTGCTATGCCTGGGTTCAATGACCTGGGGCGAACAAAATACGCAGGCGGAGGCACATGCACAACTGGATCATGCGATCAATCAGGGAATTAATTTTATTGATACTGCGGAGATGTATCCGATACCGACGCGACAGGAAACTCAGGGGCGCACTGAAGAACATATCGGTACCTGGCTGAACAAACATGGGCAACGGGAGCAACTTATTATTGCCACCAAGATTATCCCGGCTGCGGAATGGATCAATTACATCAGAGGGCCGTCCACTTGTCTGGATAGAGACAATATAGAGCAGGCCATCAATGCAAGTCTCAAGCGTTTGCAAACCGATTATATTGATCTGTATCAGATACACTGGCCGGAGCGGGACAGTAATTTTTTTGGTCGTTTGAATTATCATCACGCACCGGACAAGGATGGTACGCCGATTGAGGAAACCTTGCTGGCATTGGCGGCGATGGTGGAACAGGGCAAAATCAGGTATGTGGGCGTGTCCAACGAAACCCCCTGGGGGGTGGCTGAATACCTGCGGCTGGCGCGGGAGTTGGGGCTGCCCCGTATTGTATCCATCCAGAATCCGTACAGCCTGCTCAACCGCAGTTATGAAATCGGCCTGGCGGAATTTGCCCATCGGGAACAGGTGGGCCTGCTGGCCTATTCACCGCTGGCCTTCGGTACGCTGACGGGCAAGTATCTGGACGGCAACAAACCGGCGGGGGCAAGGCTGACACTGTTCGGTGATAAATACTCCCGCTACACCGGGCCGGATGGGGTCAGGATGACCGCCGAGTACACCCGGCTGGCAAAAGAACATGATCTGCAACCGGCCCAGATGGCACTGGCCTTCGTCAATCAAAGACCGTTCCTTACCAGCAACATCATCGGTGCCACTGATCTGGAACAGTTGCAAATGAACATTGACAGCGTCAATGTTGTATTACCGGAATCTCTGCTACAAGAGATTGATGCATTACATAAATCACAACCCAATCCTTGTCCCTGACAGTATGCACCTGATTAGCATCGCCACCGCCGTATTGTATTTGCTCACAGCCGTCTGGCTGGCGATGCGCTTGTTTAAATTCCAGCAGCAACAACAGCCGCTACTCGCCCCGGTGCAACTTGTCTTGTTGCTCAGCCTGCTGTTGCATGCCTACCTGCTACTGCAAACCATTCCCGTTGCGGGCGGTTATCGTCTGGGTTTCTATCAGGCCTTTTCGCTGATGAGTTGGGTGGTCGCCGCTATGCTGTTCATTATCAGTTTGTTCCGGCCTGTGTCCGGTCTGGGTATGGTGTTCCTGCCCGTGGCCGCGCTGGCCGCGCCGGCACAGGTGTTTATGCCCTCCTCTACGATGGTCGTGGCGGCGGATAGCCTGGGGCTGCGGTTGCATATCCTGCTTTCCATTACCGCCTACGGCATGCTGACCATCGCCGTGGTGCAAGCACTGATATTGCGTTACCAGCAGGCCAACCTGCATGACAAAAAACCCGGCTCGGTGCTGAACATCCTGCCGCCGATGCAGAATATGGAAAAGTTTCTAATTCAAATCCTGACGGTTGGTTTTTTTATACTGAGTTTGAGTCTGGTTACCGGCCTGATGTTTGTGCATAACATATTCACCCAGCATCTGGCTCACAAAGTAGTCTTTTCCGTTATCGCCTGGCTCACCTTCGGCATTGTGTTATGGGGCCGCTGGTCGCAGGGCTGGCGCGGTAAAAAACTGTTGCACTGGATACTGGGTGGGTTTGTCTGTCTGGTGCTGGCTTACTTCGGCACCAAGGCGGTGTTTGATCTGATTCTGGATCGTTTTTAGGACAAGGCGGGTGAAGTACCTGTAGCGGAGCATTATGTCCCCCCACCGGAGCCACTACGGGCTACGCCCTTGTGCCACCGGCTCCCCCTCAAGGGGGGAGCTATTCGTGCCGGGGGGCGGAGGCGGGAGGTGTGGCGTGAAAAGACAAAGCAGGCGTTGTTCGCCTGCTTTGACATTGTTACTGCTCCCCCCTTGAGGGGGAGCCAAAGGAGGCGAAGCCTGCTTTGGTGGGGGGCCATTGCTGATTTTGTCTCATAACACTCAGGCTTCATCTATCAACGCAACCGCATGCACTGCGATGCCTTCTTGTCTGCCGATAAATCCCATTTTTTCGCTGGTGGTCGCCTTGATGTTCAGGGCAGATACCGTTACCGCCATGTCGGCGGCGAGGTTTGTTTTCATTGCGTCTATATGCTCCGCCAGTTTCGGCGCCTGGGCTATGATGGTGATGTCGGCGTTGATGATTTTATAATGTCGCTGCTGTAGTTTTGCGACGATGTCGCGTAGCAATGTGCGGCTGTCTATGTCGGCGAGATTCGGGTCGGTGTCAGGATAATGATTACCTATATCGCCCAGACCGGCGGCACCCAGCAGGGCATCGCAAAGGGCATGGATGACCACATCGCCATCGGAATGTGCCTGCAGGCCGTATTCATAAGGGATGTTCACCCCGCCCAGGATCAGCGGGATGTCGCGGCCAAACCGGTGGGTATCGTAACCGTGTCCGATGCGCATGATTATGACTGCCCCGCCAGATAAAACTCGGCCAGTGCCAGATCCTCTGCTCTGGTTATCTTGATATTGTGCGCGCCGCACGGCACCAGCTTTGCCGTCAGGCCGCTCAGTTCCATCGCCTGGGTTTCATCGGTTACCGACACGCCCTTGTCCAGAGCCGCTTGCAGTGCCGCCTCAAGTTTGCCGAGGCGAAACATTTGCGGTGTCAGCGCATGCCACAGGTGTTGCCGCTCCACCGTCGCCGTCACTTCCGCTTTTGCGTTGCTTCTTTTCATCGTATCTCTGACCGGCATGGCCAGACTGCCGCCTACCGGATGTTCATCCAGTGCCTGTATCAGTTTGTCTATATCGGTTGCCCTGAGACAGGGCCGGACGGCGTCATGTACCAGCACCCAGTCATCCGCCGCCGCTTGTTGTCGCAGGCTGTGCAGACCGTTGAGCACCGAGTGACAACGCTCTTTGCCGCCGTCCGTGCGTTCAATCCCGGCTTGTCCGGCAACCGTCAGCGTCTGCCAGTGTGTATCATTGGCCGCGGTCACCACTACCACTCCGTTGATCGCCGCGTGTTCGCAAAACGGTTGTATCGCATATTCAATGATGGCCTTGTCGTTGATGGTCAGATACTGCTTCGGGACCGCCGCCCCTACCCTGCTGCCGATCCCGGCCGCCGGGATTACCGCCCAGAATGCAGCCCCGCTCATGGCGAGTCGGCATCTGTGTCCGGGGGCGGGGCAAACCCGTCTGTCTCAATCAACTGATAAAACACCTCGCCCCGTTGAATCATACCCAGCTCGCTTCTGGCGCGCTCCTCAATCGCGGCATGGCCCTGCTTCAGATCCAGCACCTCGGCGGCAAGCGAGCGATTGCGCTCCCGCAGCTGAGCGTTTTCCGCACTTTGCTGCTGCTTGAGTTGTTGCAGGTGACGCAGGTCCTGCATACCACCGGCGCTGAACCAGAGACGAAACTGCAACAGCCCCAGTAATATCAACAATATGATGCCGAAGATTTTCATCGTCTGTTGCCGCTTACCCCGTGTGTCCGGAAAAGTGTTTGAAAATATCGCCGCCGGGGTAGTCGGCCCTGTCGCCCAGCTCGGCCTCTATCCCCAGCAAACGATTATATTTTGCCACCCGATCGGAACGGGATAAAGAGCCGGTTTTAATCTGGCCGGACTGGGTGGCCACGGCCAGATCGGCAATGGTGGTGTCTTCCGTCTCGCCGGAACGATGTGATATGACCGTGGTATAACCGGCTTTTTTCGCCATATCAATGGCCGCCAGGGTCTCCGTCAGCGTGCCGATCTGATTGACCTTGATCAGGATAGAGTTGGCGACGCCCTCGGCAATGCCCTTCTCCAGTATGTCGGTGTTGGTGACAAACAGATCATCACCCACCAGTTGTATCCGCTCGCCCAACTGATCGGTCAGCAAACGCCAGCCCTGCCAGTCATCCTCCGCCATGCCGTCTTCCATCGTGATGATCGGATACCGATCAAACCAGGGGGCGAGATAATCCAGCAAACCGGCGGCATCCAGTTTTTTGTTGCCGGAATCCAGATGGTAACTGCCATCCTGATAAAACTCGGAGGCGGCCGCATCCAGACCCAGTAAAATATCTTCACCCGGCTTGAAACCGGCCTTCTCAATCGCCTGCATGATCACTTCCAGTGCGGCCTCGTTTGAAGATAAATCCGGGGCAAAACCACCCTCGTCGCCGACGGCGGTATTCAAACCTTGTGCTGATAATACCGCCTTCAGGGAATGAAACACCTCGGCCCCGTAACGCACTGCTTGCGCGATACTGTCGGCACCGGTGGGCAGGATCATGAACTCCTGCAAGTCCACATTGTTATCCGCATGCGCGCCGCCGTTGATGATGTTCATCATCGGCACCGGCATCGTGAACGGACCGGCACCGCCCAGATATTGATACAACGGCAGTTGTTCTTCATCGGCGGCGGCGCGGGCCACGGCTAGAGACACACCCAATATCGCATTGGCACCGAGCTTGCCTTTGTTCTCGGTGGCATCCAGATCTATCATGGTCTGATCAATGGCGGCCTGCTCTTGTACCTCCATACCACTGATGGCCGCGTTGATCGTCTTGTTCACATTCTCTACTGCGGTCAATACTCCCTTGCCCGAATAGCGCGCCGGATCACCGTCACGCAACTCCAGTGCCTCACGCGCGCCGGTGGAGGCACCCGAAGGCACCATAGCCGCGCCCTGTGCCCCGGCGCGGGTCTGCACCGCCGCATAAACGGTCGGGTTGCCTCTGGAATCCAGGATCTCCCGTGCTGTTATTGATGCAATTTCAGACATTATCGTTACCCACCTTTCACTGTTTGATCGATTGCCCGTAAGCTGTGTAACAGATCGCTCATTTTATCCAAAGGCCAGACGGTGGCACCATCGCTCAGGGCCTTGTCCGGTTCCGGGTGTGTCTCCATAAACACACCGGCGACACCGGCCGCCACCGCGGCTCGCGCCAGCACCGGCACAAATTCGCGTTGCCCGCCGGAATGGTTGCCTGCGGCACCGGGTAATTGTACTGAATGAGTCGCATCAAACACCACCGGGGTGCCATCGGCCTGCATGATAGATAAACCGCGCATATCGGACACCAGATTGTTATAACCGAAACAGGTGCCGCGCTCACATACCATGATCTGATCGTTACCCGCCGCTCTGGCCTTTTCTACCACATTCTGCATTTCCCACGGGGAAAGAAACTGCCCCTTCTTGATGTTCACCGGCAAACCGCAGGCCGCCACCCGCTGAACAAAATCAGTCTGCCGACATAAAAAGGCCGGTGTCTGCAATACATCGGCCACTGCGGCGACTTCCGCAAGCGGGGTGTCTTCATGTACATCGGTCAGTATCGCCACACCGGTTTGCTGTTTTACCTCGGACAGGATCGCCAGACCCTGTTCCAGACCGGGGCCGCGATAACTCTTGTGGGAACTGCGATTGGCCTTGTCAAAAGAAGATTTGTAAATGAACGGGATATTCAGTTGAGTGGTCATCTCGTGCAGTGTGGCGGCGGTATCAATCGCAAGCTGTTTGCTCTCAATAACACAGGGGCCGGCGATCACAAACAGGGGGTGATCATTACCGATCTCAAAATCACGCAAGCGCATTGGCTGTCTTCGCCGCAGTTTCGCTGGCGGTGTTTTGCAGGGCCGCCTTGATAAAACTGATGAACAAGGGGTGTCCGTCACGCGGGGTGGAGGTGAATTCGGGATGAAACTGGCACGCGACAAACCAGGGATGATCAGCGATTTCGACGATCTCAACCAGCTTTTCATCCACTGACACGCCTGCAATACGCAGCCCTTTGTCCTGTAGTGTCTGTGTATAGTGGGCGTTGAACTCATAGCGGTGCCGGTGGCGCTCGGTGATCACATCCTTGCCGTAGAGTTCCCGCACCAGACTGTCATCGCTCAGCTTGCACGCCTGCCCACCCAGACGCATTGTGCCGCCCAGATCAGAATCCGCAGCGCGGGTCTCCACACCGCCCTGTGCATCCAGCCATTCGCTGATCAGGCCGATCACCGGATGCGAGGTGTGCGGATCAAATTCAGTGCTGTTGGCCCCCGCCAGCCCGGCCTCGTGGCGGGCAAACTCAATGACCGCGACCTGCATACCCAGACAAATCCCCAGATACGGCACACCATTTTTGCGCGCATATTCTACCGTCGCGATCTTGCCCTCTATGCCCCGGTTGCCGAACCCGCCGGGCACCAGTATCGCATTGGCGTCGGCCAGTATCGCCGAGCCTCGCTGTTCCACATCTTCCGAGTCCACATACACGATGTTGATGCTGGTGCGGGTATGGATACCGGCATGGATTAGTGCCTCCGACAGGGATTTATAGCAATCGGCCAACTCGGTATATTTGCCTACCATTGCGATAGTCACTTCGGCCTCGGGATTGTCCATGTCCTCGACGACCTCGTCCCATGCGGTCAGATTGGCTGGGTCGGCCTCCAGTTCCAGCTTTTCCACGACAATCTGATCCAGACCCTGCTGATGAAACAGGCGCGGTATCGTGTAGAGATTATCCACATCCACCGCTGAAATAATCGCGCGCTTTTCCACATTGGTGAACAAGGCTAATTTATCTCTTTCATTCTGTGGCAACGGTCGACTCGTGCGGCAGATCAACACATCCGGCTGGATACCGATGGAACGCAATTCCTTCACCGAGTGCTGGGTGGGTTTGGTCTTGGTCTCGCCTACTGTCTTGATGTAGGGCACCAGGGTCAGGTGGATGAACAGGCATTGGTCGGCACCCAGATCCATACGCATTTGCCGTATCGCTTCCAGAAAGGGTTGCGATTCTATATCGCCGACCGTGCCGCCTATCTCTACCAGCGCGATTTCAGCATCGCCGACACCGGCATGGATACAGGACTTGATCTCATCGGTGATATGCGGGATTACCTGCACCGTGCCGCCGAGATAATCACCGCGGCGTTCTTTCTGGATTACATTCTGGTAAATCCTGCCGGTGGTAAAGTTATTGCTTTTGCTCATGCGGGTGCGGACAAATCGTTCGTAATGGCCGAGATCCAGATCCGTCTCGGCACCATCTTCCGTCACATACACCTCGCCATGCTGAAACGGGCTCATCGTGCCGGGGTCCACATTGATATAGGGATCCAGTTTGAGCAGGGTTACATCAAGACCGCGCGACTCCAGAATCGCACCCAGAGAGGCCGAAGTGATGCCCTTGCCAAGAGAAGAAACTACGCCGCCGGTGATGAACACGAACCGGGTCATCGCAAGGTGACCTCAAATTCAGGGGGTAAGCCGCCCACCGGCTCTACGGAACCGTTACAGGTGATACAAGAGAGGATAGATTGATCCATGAACGGGGGTGCATAGTAGCCCGCTTTGTTCCGATATTCAACCGTAATGTCCCCCCACCTGAGCCACTGCGGGCTAACGCCCTTGTGCCTCTGGCTCCCCCTCAAGGGGGGAGCTATTCGGGGGGGTGGGCGGAAGCGGGGGGTGTGGCGTGAAAAGACAAAGCAGGCGGGGTTTGCCTGCTTTGACATTGACCCGACATTCAACCGCAATGTCCCCCCACCGGAGCCACTGCGGGCTGACGCCCTTGTGCCACCGGCTCCCCCTCAAGGGGGGAGCTATTCGGGGGGGTGGGCGGAGGCGGGGGTGTGGCGTGAAAAGACAAAGCAGGCGGTGTTTGCCTGCTTTGACATTGTTACTGCTCCCCCCTTGAGGGGGAGCCAAAGGAGGCGAAGCCTGCTTTGGTGGGGGGCGCGGCGTGCAGCCCCTGAAACTCCCATGCCTGCCAGCCCCTGAGTAGCGGAAAATACAGGCCGAGCATCACAGGCCGTTGCTCCAGCCCGGTCATGATATGGCCGTATTGCTGCATCTTGTCCCGGTATCGCAGCAGTTGCTGTTGCAGAAAGGCTTGCATATCCCCGCCCTCGTGGGTGCTGGTCTTGTAGTCAATAATCCAGCGGGTGCCGCTGTCATCAACAAAGGTTTTGTCCATCACCACATTCACCAGCTTGCCTTCCACCAGGCCGCTCAGGGCATATTCATTTTTGACCTCGCTGTGTTGTGCGGAAAAGATCCAGTTGCCGGTGGCATCATCGGCGATATTTTCCAGTGCCGTTTTGACTTTCAGGCAGGCATCGTCCAACTCCTCCGCCTTTACCCCCAGTTGCCGCAGACTGCCACGCACCCAGGATTGCAGTTCCGGCGTGACAACAGGGAGCGTCTGCGTGAAACGCGCCAGATACCGATGCACCACCGTGCCGATATGTTTAATCGTCTCACCGGCCCAATCAAAACTGACCTTTGAGCCGCTATGCACCACCGGCTGATCGTCCGGGCCGCCGACGGTCTCTATCCGCCCCGGCACCGGAGGCAACCGCCAGCCTGCCGCCAGTCTGGAGATGGACACTGTCCGGGGTGCCATCTCCGGTTGCACCGCCTCCGGCGGTAGCGCGTCAATGGCATCCTGATATTGTTGCCGCAGTGCCGACCATAAATAACCCAGCAGCGAACCGGCAGGCCGTTTGCATACCAGTTTACCCTCGCTGTCCTGCGCCGACCCGCCCTGCCCCAGCAGATGCAGGGAGTATCTGGCCCGGGTCGCCGCGACATACAACAACCTTGCCGCCTCATTCTCCGTTTTTATTTTGTCAATGGCGGCCAGATAATTATTCAAGCGCGCGGCTTTCTGTCCGGTTGGGTTGATCGGGGATAACAACAAGTGACCGTGTCCGGCCTGATCCGGTTGTAACATCCACATCAACAAGGCCGCCTGTCTTGGCCGCGGCCTTCTGCCCAGTTGCGGCAGGATGACATGATCAAATTCCAGCCCTTTTGCCTTGTGAATCGTCATAACCTGTATGGCCTTGTCAGACTGCCCGGTGTCCGGCAGGGCATACAGTGCGGCGATCTTTTCATCCAGCAGGGCGATGTCTTCAATGCGTCCGGCATCGTCCAGTTCTGCGAGCAGGCGGAAGAAGGTCTCCACATTGTCCAGCTCGGTTTGGCTCTGCAAGGTGGCCGGGCCGCCGAGGCTACACCAGACAGATTCAATGTAATGACGCAATGTATGACGTTGTCGTTGTGCAAAGGCGTTCTGCAACACATCAACCAGGGCGGCCAGACGTTGTCCGGCGGCGGCGGGCAACAGCTCGTCTTGCAGGGCTTGTTGACAGTTGTGCCAGACAAGATCATGTTTATCCTGATTGACGATGTTGAACAAATCATCCAGTGTCAGGCCGCACCAGGGGGCGCGTAACACAGACAACCAGGCGATACGGTCGGCGGGATACAAACAGGCACGGGTCAGGGCCAGCAGATCCTGAATGTATTGCTGCTCTGCCAGCGAATCAATTTCAATGGCCTGATAGGGGATACCGGCCTCCCGCAACAGGGGCAGGATACCGTCAAGATGATTGCGGCTTCTGACCAGTAACGCAATGCTGTCGTTATCGTGTTCCGCCCTGAGTGTGTTGATGATGTCGGCCACCGCCTGATCCTCTGCCGCCTCCTGTCCCTTGAAAAACGGATAAACCTCAATCCGTCCCGCGGTCGGGTCGGTCTTGTCCTGTTGTCTGGCACTGCACGGGCTGAATTTGACCGCACCGGTGAATACATCATCGTGCGATGGCAGGACAGTGACAAAATGTTCGTTGATCCAATCAACAATGCCGACTTCGGAACGGAAATTGACACTGAGTTGCAGGGACTGCAAACGCACACCGGCCAGCACCTCGCTGTGAAAGGTGGAGATAAACTGCCCTACCTCCGCCTCCCTGAAACCGTAAATGGATTGCATCGGATCACCGACCATGAACAAGGTGTGTCCGTCATCGGCCTGCCAGCCGCCGGCCAGACGTTCTATCAGGGTGAACTGATTGACGGAGATGTCCTGGAACTCGTCTATCAGGATATGCTTGATCTGATAATCCAGATACAGGGCCAGATCGGTGGGTTGTTCTGCATCGCCGAGGGCATTGTTGGCCGCCTCGGCGATACCGATAAAATCCGATTCACCTTTACCGGCAAAGATGATATTCAGTTGCGCTGCGGCGATCTTGAGTAGCTGGCATAGCGCATCAACCGTTTGCCAGTCCGCCGCGGTATAGTGCGGGTCGGGTAGCAACCTGCTGTTGTGTAGCAACTCCTGTAGCCGGGTGTTACCCCGCAGGCTGTCCAGCAGGGCCATCATCGCCTCTTTTTTATCCTTGCCGTCCTTGCCGGCGGGGAAGCCCAGGTTCTTGTTCACCTGCGCCCGCCAGCTACCGTCTTTGGTCAGCAGGAGATCGGCGATGGCCCACCACTGTTTCAATGCCTCGGGGGCCGCCTCGGGCAGGGACTGCAAGCCCTTGCAAGGTGTCAGAAGATCGTTGTTCTCTTTTTCAAGTTGCTCAATGGCGTAACCCAGCAAGGCCAACAGTTCCGCTACCTGTTCGTCGGGA
The DNA here is from genome assembly GCA_051008185.1 of Gammaproteobacteria bacterium. Classification (GTDB taxonomy): domain Bacteria; phylum Pseudomonadota; class Gammaproteobacteria; order Eutrophobiales; family Eutrophobiaceae; genus CAXMWX01. The sequence goes on along the minus strand of JBPCXW010000095.1, from coordinate 7,036 downwards.
AAGGTGTCACGCAGGTGCTGCAAGTTTTCCTGAATCAGAACGGCCAGGGATTGCTCAAGCGCGGCACGGCTGTTGTCGGCGTGAATGTAACGCAACCATTGATCGCGCTTGCCCAATATCTGTTGCAACAACGATTGCAGGCGCGGCAGATTGTTGTCCAGATGCAATAGCAGGTGTTTGTATGAGTCTGAATAATACTCATTCGACAGGATCGCCTCCAGAGTATTGATCGCGGCCTCTTCATACACCGCCGTCGTATCCTCCACCAGCGCGGACTGGCCACCGTGCCGGGACAGAAACGGCATCTGCCGCACCAGACTGGCGCACAGTGAATCGATCGTCTGTATCCTGAGACGCGACGGGTCATCAGTAATATGCCAATCCCGTTGCTGACTTTTTTCTGTTACCCGCAGTGCCAGTTCGCGGGTGCGTTTGGCATGGGCGTCCGTCGGCAAATCGGGCTCGGCACTTGCCTGCAAGGCACCCAATATGCGTTCCCGCATCTCGGCCGCGGCCTTGCGGGTAAAGGTAATGGCGACTACCTCTTCCGGTTCCTCTACTGTCGCCAGCAAGGCAAGATAGCGTTGTATCAACAACTCCGTCTTGCCGGAGCCGGCCGGGGCCTGCACGATGAACGACTGCGCCGGGTCAATGGCAAGTCGGCGCGCCTCGGCATCAACCGGTTGCGTGTTCGTCTCAGTCCCCATCGTCTGTCTCCCCGCTCCCGCCGGCCTCATTGATACGGCACAGCGTGCCCAAATCACAATAACGACATACGGTTGAATGAATTGGATCAACGGCCGCCCTGCCCTGCCGAAACTCCTGCGCCAGATCGTCAAGGGTGTCACGCCATTGTTGCAACTGCGCCTCCCAGTCATCTTCCGGCGGTCGCACACCGGGCAACAGTCCGGTGTCCTGACTGACACCGGCAAACTTGTGCTCACCCTGTTTGATGCAGGCATACGCCACCGCCGTCAGTTGCTGTTCCTGACTAACGGCATAAATCGGCAACTGCATATCTTCCGGCCTGTCACCAAACCAGTGTTTGAAATTCACATTGCCGGTCTTGTAATCCAGGATGACCTTGCTGCCGTCGGGCAAACTGTCAATCCGATCAATACGCATGACACACTCAATACCGTCAAGCGGCAGGGTGTGACGAGTCTCCATCTCCTGCACAGTGAATGCAGGCCGGGACTTTTCGGATTCCAGCCAGCCATCAAGCAAATCCAGCAGACGTTGGGTCTCCGTCTGCATGAAATTGTCATTGATGATCTCGGGCTGCTTGTCCAGTTCCCGCTGCATCGCCTTTTGCACGGCTTGCTGCAATATCTCCCGCCGTTGCTGATCGTCCAGAGCGACGAGGTCTGCCTGTGTCCCGACTTGCTGCCAGAAATTCTGCATCGCCAGATGCACCAGCGACCCTCTTTGCATCGGGTCCAGACCGATGCCGGGCGGCGGCAACCCCTCCGCCCGCAAGCGATGTCGGGCAAAGGCGCGGAACGGACAGCGGGCCTGATCGGTAATGATGCCGGTGCCCCCGCGCACCATTGCCGATGGCAGGCAAGCGCACACATCATCATGCAACTGCTGCAAGTTGGCGGCCTGCCGGATCACCTCGCGGAAATCTTCCGGCGGCGGCAAGGCTGCGGCATCAGCGGGCGAGTATTGTCTGAGCAACGGACTCGGCCCGTGTTGTATGTCTTTTTCCATCGCGGCGTAACTCAACACCACTTGTCCGGCTGAGCTTACCAGTGACTGTAATAGTGCCCCGGCATGTTCGTAATTACGCCTGCTACTACCGAACGGCATCGCAGATTCCTCGCGTAACACGGCCGGGATGTAAGGATAAGCCGACAACGGCGGCGGCCAGGCGGTATCGTGCAGGCCCAGCAACCAGAGATGATCAAACTGCATCGCGGCGGCAGAGGTGGGATGTAACACCTGCACCGGTGTCTCTGCCGATTCCGGCTGGAAGTGCGTCTCACTGACGATGACCGCAAGCCGCGCCAGGGCCTGGTTGTAATCTATCTTGCCCAACAGGTAATCCAGACTGGTCAGTGTCTGCAGACAATCGTTCCAGGCATTGATGATCTGATATTCATTGCTGTCCAGTTCGCGCTCACCGGGCCAGACGGCGATGTCCAGTAATTGCGAGAACAACGCCACCCACTCCGCCACCCGCTGTTTGCCGCGCCGGGCAGTTACGGCCTGTGCTACTTGCTGTAACATCTGCACAAACATCGTTGCCTCTGCATCGCCCTGAGCAAGCTTCTGCAACCGACGCAACAAGGTGGTGCTATACCAACCTTGTTCACCGTTGTGACGCAAGGCCAGTTCCAGTGTTGCCCGTGCCGCCGACTCGGTCTCGGCACCACCGATATGGATTGAATGCAACAACAGACTGAGATCGCTGAACGCTATACGCCGCTTGCCCAGAGCCAGCACGGTCAGTGCCGTGCGCACCGGTGCGTATTGCAACAAGGGTTTGCCCAGCGAGACGCTGAACAAGGGCCGCCTGTCCCCACCCTCCACCAACAGGCTGCCGGGATTCAATACCCGTTGCAACACACTGACGATGCGCTCTCTGTCCTGTTGCAGGTTCGGCACCACAATCCCCACTGTCTCGCCCTGCCCTTGCAGGCAAACCTCTCCGGCGTAACGGGCGGCGGCGGCGAGTTCGGCATCGGTATCGGCAAATGCGTGTCGGCTTGCGTGCCGGTTCACCGCCTCGGCTTGTATTTCCTTTGCCTGTAATCCCTGTTGCCGCAGGGCCTGTAACATCGCCTGCCGTTGCGGCGTGGTGTAGTCAAAACCACAAAAGGCCGTATCGGCACAGACGGTTTGATCCAGACCTTGTTCTATCAGGTAATCAGGTAACATCTGCAAGTCAATCCAGTTTTCCGTTTCCAGCCGTTGCCGATAATGCCCGACCCAGGATTGAAAGGCGCGAGCATCCTCGTTCAGGTAACAGTCATCGGGAAATATCGGGATGCACCAGGTCATACACTCGGTGTAACTGCGGATCGCCTCGGTGACCAAGGCATTGACATGCAAAATGTTCCGACTGTAGTTGGAGCTATCAATGATCGCCTGCCAAACAAGTTTCTGTTGTTGCGGGTTCAGCAATAGCGGCGCCTCACCCGCCGTCGGTTGCCGTTGTCGCCACAGGCGTTGCAACCATGACTTCCACGGCAACACATCCGGTGTCTCCCAACTCTGCGAACCATCGGCGGTCCGGCTGCGGGCGTGTCCGGCAAGGATATGACTGGCCAGTCTGGCGGTCGCCGTGACGACCGTATGGCCGTTATGCAGGCAATCGGTGATCGGTTGATTCACCTGCAAGATCAACTGTTCAGACCTTTCAGACGATATACCGAAGAGGTGTCCTCTTCACCGTGGCCCTGTTCAATCAGGCGTTGATAATCCGCTATCGCCAGCTCGGTAAGCGGCAAGGTTTTGATCCCCGCGGCTTGCGCCATCCGCAGACAGATAGCCAGATCTTTCAAATGCAGATTGACCTTGAAACCCGGCGGGAAGGATTCGTCCAACATAAAGTCACTGCGATTATCCAGCACCCAGTTGGCCGCCGCGCCGCCGGCGACGACTTCCACTACCTTGTTCAGGTCCAGCCCCAGCACCTTGCCGAACGCCAGGGCCTCGGCCACGGATTCATACAGACCGGCACAGATGATCTGGTTCACGGCCTTGCAGGCCTGACCGCTACCGACCGGGCCAACCAGTGTGATGCGGGAACTGATCGCCTCCAGCACCGCCCTGACCCGCTGCAGAGTGGCGGCCTCACCGCCTGCCATTACGGCCAGAGTGCCCTGCTGCGCGCCTTCCACACCGCCGGATACCGGGCAGTCCAGAAACCCGGCCTGCTTGTCCGCCAGCAACGCAGCGGCCTGCACGGCGGTATCGGCACTGACGGTGGAGGTATCAACAACAACGGTGTCGGCCTTGATGCCGGGTAACAAAGCGTGGATCATTTCCAGTACATCTTCATCACGCGAGACACAGATGATGATCAGTTCACAGTCCGCCGCCAACTCGGCGGGGGAGTCCGTCACCGATGCGGCGGTCTGCACCGCCAAAACATCGGCCTTGCTACGGGTACGGTTCCAGACCGCATACAAGTAGCCAGCCCGATCAAGATTCAGGGCCATGCCCGCACCCATCGCACCGAGACCAATGATGCCGGTCTTCATCGCTGAGCAACTACTACTACTGTTACCACTGATGAAAGTAATCCTTGTTCAGATATTCGCATAGTTGATTGCCACCCGATGGCTGTTATCTTTAATTGTCATTGTCGTTACAGGGACAGAGAGCATTGTAGCGCATAAATCCACTGTTGCAACACACAACAAGCGGCGGCGGGACGGGGAAACAACGGCTATCCGCCGTTTGCACAAGGCCGCCTCATAATGTTATGCTAATGCACAGCAGGCAATGAATGAGCCATAATGCAATATCAAACAGAACAATCCCAGCCATCGGGCGCGCAAACATTGTTGCATGTCAAACCCTCCAGGACCGTACCCGGACTTGTTGAGGATACGCGTAACGGGCTGCTGACAACCCCGAGGGCATTGCCGCCCAAGTATTTTTATGATGATGCGGGGGCCAAGTTGTTTGAGCAGATATGTCAAACAGCCGAGTATTATCCCACCCGTACCGAGGATCAACTGCTGGCCAAACACAGCGATGAGATCATCACCCACTCACTGCCGGATAAAATTATTGAATTCGGTAGCGGCAGTTCCACCAAGACCCGGCGCCTGCTGGATGCCTGCGAAACCCGGACACACGAATGTGATTATGCCCCGTTTGATGTCTGCGAGCCCGCCCTGTCAGAGGCCGCAAGCAATCTTGAAGCACTCTACGAATGGTTGAATATCATGCCGATGGTCGGCGATTACCATGCCGGTCTGGACAACCTGCCTGACTTTGACGGCTCCCGCCTGTTTCTGTTTCTTGGCGGTAGCATCGGCAATTTCCTCCGCCCCGAGGCACAGCAGTTTCTGCTTGAAGTCTATAACTGCATGAAGGCAGGCGACCACTTTTTACTGGGGGCTGATCGGATTAAGGACACAGAGATATTACATTCCGCCTATAACGATGCACAAGGCATCACGGCACAATTCAACCTGAATGTGTTGCGCGTATTGAACCGCGAACTGGGCGCTGATTTCGATCTGGATAATTTTACACACAAGGCCCTGTTCAACGATGAACACAACCGCATTGAGATGTATCTGATCTCGGTAATCGATCAAACCATTACACTGCCTGAACTGGCGGAGACCATCAAACTACGGCAAGGCGAAAAGATACTGACCGAGCTGAGCCACAAATTCAACTATGCGGAACTGGAAACCATGCTGGCGGAATCCGGCTTTTCCGTCGTACAACATTTTCAGCCACGGAATGAATTCTACTCGCTGGTACTGGTGAGAAAATAACTATACCTGCATGAACGGGCGCCTTATCAGCAGATTACTCATCCTGTTACCGGCCCTGTTTTTGTCCGCCTGCGGTGAGAGGGTGTCACATCTGGAGAAGATACTGGAGGCGGGCGTCATTCGTGTTGTCACCCGTCAAAGCCCCACGACCTACTATATCGGCGAGGATGGCGAGACCGGGCTGGAATATGAATTGATCAACAGTTTCTCCGCCGGGCTGGGGGTTGAGTTTGAGATGCTCGTGATTGATAACCCCGCCGACCTGCCCCGGCTACTTCTCAAAGACGAGGCCGATCTGGCCGCCGCGGGCCTCATCCGTGACACAAGCGATGACGAGCAACTGGTGTTCGGCCCCGGTTATCAGGAGATCACCAAACATGTGGTGTATCGCAACGGCGACCGCAGGCCACGCGGTCTGGATGATATTTATCCGCACAAGTTGCACTTGTCGGCCGGCATGATACAAGATGCCGCACTGGAGGAATACGATCAGCAATACCCTTATCTGGAATGGGAAATACACACGGACGAGGCGACCGCCGATCTGCTTGGTATGGTGGAGAGCGGGGAAATTCTGTATGCCGTTGCCTATTCCAATGAGATCGGTCATGCGCGGTTGCTCAACCCGGAGATCCGCGTCGCCTTTGACATCTCGGCCAAACAACCGCTGAGCTGGCTACTGAAAATGGACGATGATGATGATTCCCTGATGCAAGCCGTGCAACAGTTCCATTGGAAGATCAGTGATAACGGTGAGCTGGACGAACTGATCCAGCAATTCTATGGGCCGACCAGCAAGTTTGATTATGTGGACTCGCGCAAGTTTATTGATCGCTACCGACGACGCCTGCCCGAATTACTGCCATTCTTTCACGAGGCCGCCGAGGAATTTGATCTGGATTGGCGGCTACTGGCGGCGGTGAGCTATCAGGAATCACACTGGGAGGAAGATGCCCGTTCCCCGACCGGCGTAAGAGGCCTGATGATGCTGACACAAGAAACGGCAAAACAGGTTGGTGTCAGCAACCGTCTGGACCCGCAACAGAGTATCTGGGGCGGTGCCAAATATCTGTCCGGTCTCGCCGTCAGGTTTCCGGCGCGCATTGCAGAACCTGATCGAACCTGGCTGATGCTGGCCGCCTACAACATCGGCTTCCGCCATCTGGAGGACGCCCGTGTTATGACCGAGAGCAAAGGCGGCAACCCGGATTTGTGGGAGAATGTCAGGCGATACCTGCCGCAGTTGAGCAAAAAAAAATGGTATACACGAACCCGCCACGGCTATGCCCGCGGCTATCAGGCCGTGACCTTCGTGCAGAATATACGCAAGTACTATAGTGTGCTGGTACAACTGGCACCGGAGCAGGCTATACCGGATGAGCCGTTGCCGGAACCGCGACTTATCGACTCACCGGCCTTGTAACGGGCGGGGGGTCGCCCTGCCCCCCACCAAAGCAGGCTTCGCCTCCTTTGGCTCCCCCTCAAGGGGGGAGCTATGATTGCTCCCCCCTTGAGGGGGAGCCGGTGGCACAAGGGCGTAGCCCGTAGTGGCTCCGGTGGGGGGACAT
>JBPCXW010000094.1:0-5308 GCA_051008185.1 Gammaproteobacteria bacterium | reverse complement strand
CTCTATGAGCCCTGTACGTGGGTTAGAAACGAGATCACGAATGTTATTCTGGGTTGCTCCGAATGCCAGATCCTGGCGCAGTTCCTTTTGATCCCGCTCAGATGTCTGGAAGTCAAACATGATGTCCCAGCTGTCGTTTGGCTGCCATTGGAAGGCGCCGAATACGGCGTGACGATCATCATCCGTTGAATTCCGGCGGAAGCTACGATCGCGAGGGATGTAGGCCCAGGGAATATCTGCGACGGAATTTATATCATTGGTATCATCATCTATAAGGCCTTGAATGTCGTCGTTGGTGACACTTCCTGACCCATCATGACAGCGACCCGATGTATCGGTTGGCTGAGCGTCCCTATCGAATGATTCCAAAAGACAAGCCTCAAACCGCCCTCCCCCCGACGTGTGATAGGCCTCCGCCTCGGGGTTTGAATCGTTGCGTATCTGCCCACCGATGGCTATGCCAATAGCACCCCAACTCTCAGTTTCCCATGAATCGATATAGCTGGCAGTGGCGCGGTGACCCAAATCATCCACATCATTGATGTCACCGTCGTCAGGATGCATAGAGCCCTTGAGGCTGAATTGTATGTTTTGCTTGCCGTAGTCAATCGGTCGTTTGGTATCCAGCTGAACCTGACCACTGACAGCACCTTCAATATATCTCGCAGACTGAGTTTTATGAATGGAAATGCTATTGAACAGTTCAGAAGGGAAGATACTGAAGTTAACCGCGCGGTTGCCGCTGCCGTTAGTCGACTCGCGAGTATTGACAATCGTGGTGCCCAGATAGGGGCCTAAACCCCGGATGGCAACCTCTGTAGCACCGCCGTTCTCGCGGTGAGATGCCGCACCGGTAACAGTCTCTAGTGCTTCACCGATTGACAAGGCCGGCAGTGAACCGATCTCGTCGGCGTTCAGTCCATCCACGATCTCTATTGAACTTCGCTTGAGCTGGATAGAGTCCTGAATTGTTCTGCGTGTGCCGGTGACTTCAATTTCTTCAAGGACTGCGCCCTGTGCATTGACCGTATCAGGCATCGGCAAGAGCGTGAAAGTTACTGCGAAAGCGATAATAGAAAAAGCGCGGTTAGAAAAAGCATGGTTAGATGGTTTCATCTCAGGTTCCCCCTTAGTGGGTACTAGTATGGTTCTAGTTATAGTCGCCGGATAATATAGCCAATCTATTAACAAAAAGGTAGTAATTTTTTTATTAATCTGTCATAAAGAGTGTATTACCAATTTACACCGATGGTTGGCGAGATGGCGACTAAATCGGGCTGATTTTGCCTTCGCCCCGCCTGAAAACTAACTATATATTCAATAATTTCAAGTGCTTAGAAAAATAAACCTTTTTATGGTGATTATAAATGCCTATTCCTGATAAGGTATGCGCCCCTACTTCACACCGCATTGCGGTGAGGAGGTTGTAATTATGGCTAGAGAACAGCGTCGTTACAGGGACATCGTTGAAAGAATAACGCAGTTGATTGATACCGAAGAGTTCCCCGCAGGGGGGCGGTTACCCCCTGAGCGTGAGCTTGCGGATCGCTTTGAGGTGAGTCGCCCAACGGTACGGGAGGCAATCATCGCGCTTGAGGCCTCAGGTCGCGTACAGGTCAAAAAAGGTTCGGGGATTTATGTTACGGAAAATATGGCCGCCGCTAACGGGTTTGATATGACAGTGGGCGCGTTTGAGTTGACCGAGGCCCGGGCTCTTATAGAAGGTGAAGCGGCCGCACTGGCTGCGACATTGATATCGGAAGAAGAACTGCAACACCTTGAGATCGCTCTGGAGGAGATGGCAAAAGAATCCAACAATGGTGCGTTGATTTCAGAGATAGCCGACAAAAAATTCCATCACATTATATCCAGAGCCACCCGCAATGACATGATTGCCTCGGTAATAGACAAGCTGTGGTATATCCGTGATAATTCGCCGACAGTTCATCATGCTTATCAGGCAATTTGCGAAACCGATGCCATGGCTCGTGTCAATGAACACAAGGAGATATTAGTTGCGCTCAAAAAACGTGACGCGGAGGCATCACGGGCCGCGATGCACCGACACTTCTCGCGCATTCTGGACAAGCTGATAACGGTGAATGAAACTCAGCAGATGGAAAAGATCAAACGAAATACCACGGAATCCCGCGAACGGTTTTCACTTAACCACTTGTCTCAATAACTTTTACAGAGAGAGTGCCTCAACTGAAGAACAGGAGTTTGATAATAAAAATACACAATACGGTATTCAGCACGACCTTGATGTAACTTTCACCTTCCCTGATCTGTACCCGTGCGCTGATCCAGGCGCCCAGAGAATTGCCCGCCGCCAGACACAGTCCCAACAACCACAGTAATTGTATCTGGGAACTGAACACGATCAGGGCAACAGTGGTGTAGGCACCGATGACAAAGGTCTTGTGCATATTCACCCGCACCAGATCCAGACCCAGACTGTATTGCAGGGCCGGCATGATGATGAAACCGACGCCGATTTGGATGAAGCCGCCAAACAGGCCGGCGACGAACATCAGGAGGTAAGCCAGCCAGCGGCGTTGGGGGCGGTTCGGGTCGGCGCCGATGTCCGTCTTCCTGTCTCTGGCCATGATGATCATGATCGTGATCAGCAGCACGGCCAGCACCCGGTTGAACCATACTCCCTCCAGTTGCACACCGGCGAGTGCCCCTATCACTGCGCCGGGCATCGCGGCCAAGGCCAGAAGGACGCTGAGCCTGAAGTCCGAATAACCCCTGCGGAAAAAGGTGACAACTGCGGTAATGTTTTGCGCCAGGATGGCGATACGATTGGTGCCGTTGGCGACCGGCCCCGGGATGCCGAGGAACACCATTACCGGCACGCTCAACATAGAACCGCCCGCCGCCGTGACATTGACAAAACCGGCGGCGATGCCGGTGAGGAACAGCACGATCCCCTGCCACAGTGCGAATTCAGTTCCCATCTGTCCCCTGCTTGCCGTAAGTGGCGAATTTTTTCAGGTTGGTGGCCATCTCATTGTCGTCAAGCAATACCGGCTCACCGAACTGTCTGCTCAGGACGTACTGCCGGGCCAACTCTTCCACTTGTTGTGCCAGTTCAAAGGCGGCCGCCACATCGTAGCCCAGCGCGACTACGCCGTGGTTTGCCAGCAGGCAGGCCTGACGATCCTGCAAGGCCTGCAAGGCATGGGCGGATAACTCCCCGGTGCCGAAGGTGGCGTAATCGGCGCAACGAATGGAGTTGCCGCCCGCGACAGCGACCATGTAATGAAACGCTGGTATCCCCTGACGAGTACAGGCGATGGCCGTGGCATAAGGTGAATGGGTATGCACAATGCCATGCACCTGCGAGCGTTGCAGATAGATGTCCTGATGCAGGCGCCACTCGCTGGAAGGTAGTAAATCACTATTCACTGCATTGCCTTTGAGATCCATCTCTACGATATGGTTGCTGTCCAGTGTTGCATAAGCCACACCGGTCGGGGTGATAAAGTAACCGGCACCGCCACGCCCGCTGACATTGCCGGCCTTGCCGCTGCCGAGTTTGCAGGCACTGAGGGATTGCGCGGCCTTGATGATCTGTTGTTGTATTTGCAATGGGTTGTCCGGGCTAATAGAGATTGAATAGCGACCCGAGGTCGTCGTATATCCCTATGTTTTTGTAGAAGTCTCCGACATAGGGCGTAACGATGTTGTAGAGATACATATAGCCGACTACTTCTATGAAGAATGCCATCACAATCAGTAGCAGGCGGAGGCGGGGGTTGGAGATGATCAGCAGGAAAGGTAGTAGTGCCATCCAGTACCAGCCCATGAATTTGCTGCTGGTCTTGGCGAACAGCAAAAAGATAATCGCGGGGGTGCATTCCAGTGCCTGCTGTCGTCGTGTAACAAGTGCCGGCGGCTGTTGTGTAGAATCGTATCTTTTAAAATAGAATCGTACAAAACTGACCAGCAAAATAGCCAGCATTGAATAGGACACCAGTTGATTGGGATAGCGTATGTAATAAGGCCATCCCCTCTCTATGGAGCTAGTCCAGTTCCAGTACCAGGCGTTATGGTCAAGCGTTCCGAGGGTCTCAACGATTGGCATCACCACCGGGAAGAACAGGCCGGCGATCAAGGTGGGTATAAAACCGAGGACGAAGCCGACGGCAATCCAGTGCATCTTTTGTCTGTGTTCCTTATAAATGCGATAGGCAAAATAAGGCAGAAAGGCCCCCGCCGTGAGCTTGACCTGAATCGCCACCGCCAACATCGTCAGCGACCAGACCGGTCGCCGTGCCAGCAACAGCAAGGCTAGCAGGACGAAAAAGTTTTGTACCGGTTCAAACTGTCCTTCGTGCGAGGCCCACCATAAGGAGATGGGCCACATCCAGTACAGCAACCCTAACCAGCGGTTGCCGGTGAAGCGATACACCAGATAGGCATTGACGGCTTCAAGCAGAGTGAGCGATAACTTGGCGAAGAATAGCGATGCCCATAGCTTGCTAATCAGGGTGAAAAATAGCAGCGGGATGACCGGGTAGTTCCAGGGCAATTCGCCCCACTCTACCCAGGTCAATTCCGGGTTGAGTTCCTGCAATGATTGCCCTGCCGAAGCAAGGCCCAGTTTGATTACATAGATACCGGTAAGCAACCACCGGGTGGTGTCTGTGGTGCTGTGCATGATCTGGGTCGTCAGTTCAACCCGGTAGATTGCAACGGCAATGCACAGGAAGATAAGAGTGCCCGTCAGGGCTCGCGGGGGTATGTTGTCATCAATCCACTGCGCCATGCGGTCAAACACCGTTACAGACGCATTCAATGTCTCGTTAGTTTGCTGTGGCGCGGTCTGTCGCCTGCGAAGTGATTTTCTTTTTCTGGCCACGCCCGGGTTTTCTTACTTGGGCCAGTACGAAAGCACCAGCAAGGTTATTGTCATTACCCATAATGCCGCCATAACACCGATTGCCAACCAGCGCACCGATTTAGATATTTGTATCTCATCTTCCTTCGCTTTGCTGATGTCGGTGGAGGACTTGCCCAGAGAGTCATGGTTTGTGATGTTGGCTTGCTCGTTCATTTTTAGTGCCGAGGTTGATCGCCGAATATTGCATCTAGCGACGGGGCATCCAGTATCTTGTCAGCCCACGCTTCAAGATCATCCGGGGTGGCTTGGGTGAGCCGTTGCTGGATGTCTTCCGACAACTGGCCGAACTTGCGTTGCAACTGTCGTGTAAGTATTCCGGCTTCGCCTTTGGCTATGCCTTCGGCTATGCCCTCTGCTCTGCCCTCGGCTAACCACTGATCTACTAAATTAGTCATG
>JBPCXW010000093.1:0-10048 GCA_051008185.1 Gammaproteobacteria bacterium | reverse complement strand
GGTTCCTATGGTCGCGTTGATGGCAAGGTCATCGTCAATGTACCGCTTAGCGATGAGTTCTATGCCAAGGCCTCTCTGGCCAGCTTTAACCAGAAGGGTTTTCTGGATGCGCCGACCCAGTCCGGTAAACTGGGGGATACGAACAAGGACGCCGGGCGCATCGCCCTGCGCTGGGCACCTGATAACGGGTTTGAGGCCAACCTCAATGCCGACTACACCGCCCAGCGGGAAAACGGGGTGCCGCATATTTTGACCCATGTCTTTGAAGGTACCAGTTTTGAGCGTCTCGGGGCGGCCAGCGTGGCCATGCCCGCACCTCAGGCAGTACCGGGACTGGGTTTTACCGATTTCTTCAATGTTCTCGCCACGACGCCGGTTGGTGAGCAGGGGTGTTTTGATCAAAACTTCCCCGTTCCTCCACATCCAAATCCAAGGGCTCCCTGCCCGGACGGCACTATCGTGGTTAACCCTGAGTTCGGCAAAGACCAATTTAACAATGCAAATGCCGCTCAAGACATCAACAGTGATGACCGCGCCAACTACAGTGAACTGGATTTGTCTTCCAACTCCGACATCTGGGGTATAGGCCTGACTCTGGAATATCAGTTCACAGACGACCTGGGGGTGAAATCCATCACCAGCTACCGCGATACCGAGGCGCGCACCGGTTATGACGCAGACGGTCAGCCGATTAGCCAGAATGCCCTGATTGATATATTTGATGTGGATCAGTTCAGTCAGGAATTGCAACTACTTGGTGAGGCCTTTGACGGGCGTTTGAAATATGTCATCGGCGGTTATCATTTTGAGGAAGCCGGTATCAACCTGGATGATGTGGAGTTCACACCGGTACGCATCCTCTCCGGTGCCAGGATTGACAACCGCAGTAGCGCGGCCTTTTTCCAGTTCACCTATGATGCTACCGAGCAACTGTCTGTCACCGCCGGTCTGCGCTATACCGATGAGAAGAAAAAGTTCATCACGGATGATACCTGTCATGAACTGCCCAAGGGGCCGGAAACGCTGTTTGATGGTACGGTAGTCACCTGTGCCAAACTGCAAACCGTAATTGACCCCAAATACCTGAATACCGGTTTGCTTGCCACGCTTAACGGGCCTAATCCGGCGATGATGATTCCCGGTACGCCGCTTGTTGATATCAGGAACTTCATACCAGGTGCCATGTCCCCGGACGACCCCAACTTCTACCCGGGCAACGCTTTTGACCCGGCAGTACAAATTAATCCGTATGGTGCCCCGGCGGGGAATGCACGTCTTTGCTGCCTCCCGATCTCCAACCCCAGCGGTGATGTGTCCGGACTATTAACCGGCCTGACATCCGGCTATGAGGTACTGCCCAGAGGCACCACCACTCGCAACTTTGATGACTGGACGCCGCACGCCAGTATCGCCTACCGCTGGAATGATGACCTGATGACCTACTTCTCATATTCACAAGGCTTCAAGTCCGGTGGTTTTGTGCAGCGTGTGTTCCCGCCCAGTACCGCAGTGGCCAGTTTTGACCCCGAGACCGCTACGGTATTTGAAATAGGCTTCAAATGGACCGGGCTGGATAGCCGACTACGCGTCAACGCCGCCGGTTTCCATACCGAATATGACGACCTGCAGGTACAGGTCAACAACGGTATCGCCCCGATCACCCAGAATGCCGCCGCCGCCGAAATCAACGGTGCCGAACTTGAGATCACCCTGCTACCCGCACCGGGCTGGATGCTTAACGGTAGCGTGGGCTGGCTGGATGCTTCCTACACCGAGCTGGATCCCAATTCAAGATTTGACGCGGATTTGCATTCACTGACCGTGGATAGTGATCTGGTCAATGCGCCGAAATGGTCTACCTCCATGGGCGTACAATATGCACACCAGTTCACCAACGGCGGCGAACTGGTCTCCCGCTTTGACTGGTCATACAAGACTGAAACCACCAAAGACGCGCTGAACTTTCCCCGCTTGTATCAGAAGGCCTTCCACCTGCTCAATCTGGGGGTAAGTTATGTGAGCCGGGATGGCGACTGGGTAGTCAGCGCCTTCGGCAAGAACATTACCAACGAAAAATATTTTGTGTCCGGTTGGGCCGCCGGCTACGATCAGCAGATCGTCAGCGTCAATCTGGGTCGCCCGGCCGAATGGGGTATCAGTTTCAAATACCTGTTCGGTAACTAGTCCATAGCGGGAGCGCGCGTTCCCCTACTCTCCCAGCAATGCCTGCCACTTGCTGATCACCGCGCGGCGTTCCTTGTCAAACTGTCCGGCCTCTACTGCGACGGGTTGCTGTTGCAAATCACGCAGGTGTACCGCCAGGCGCAACGCGATATAGGCCGCAGTCAGTTCCTCCACCTCCTGCGCCTTGAACAAGCCTTCCCGCCCCAGGGTCTCCAGGATGCGGACATTGTCGCTCCAGTCCGCCAGCGACGGATGTTGGTGGCAATAGACCAGCACCGCGTATTGCACGATGAATTCTATATCCACAATCCCCCCTTCCCCGTGCTTCAGATGAAACAGGCCGGAGCGCTTCACCTCCTTCGGTAACAGATGTTCACGCATGCGCTCGCGCATCTCCACCACCTCGCGGCGCAAGGTGTCAGTGTCTCTGGCCTTTGACAATACCTGACGCCGCAACTCATCACAGTGCTGCCCTAGCACCGCGTCCCCGACGATCACCCGTGCGCGCACCAGCGCCTGATGTTCCCAACTCCAGGCATGTTCCAGCTGGTATTCCAGCAAACCGGCAAAGGTGGTCACCAGCACGCCCGAATCCCCGGAAGGCCGGAGACGCAGGTCCACCGGATACAGCCTGCCCAGGGCCGTTTGCGAATTCAGGATGTGGATCATCCGTTGCGCCAGACGGGTGTAAAAGACGCCGGTGTCTATCGGCCGCTCGCCGTCGGTGGCACCTTTTGCCGAGGCGTCATAGACGAAGACCAGATCCAGATCAGAGCCGTAAGCCATCTCAAGCCCGCCGAGTTTGCCGTAACCTAGCACGATGAAGTCGGTGCCATCGGGGAAGGTCTTGGTCGCATCCGCCTCATCACGGGGCGGCTCGCCGTGTTTGTGTGCCAGTTCCAGCCAGGCCAGTTTCAGTGTCGCCTCCACGATCACCTCCGCCAGAAAGGTCAGATTGTCGCTGACCTTCATCAACGGCAGACGGCCGGTAACCTCGCTGGCCGCGATGTGCAACACCTCCGACTCCTTGAAATAACGCAGGGCATCCATGTTCGCCTCCAGATCCTCCGGTTGCAGCCGCGACAGACGCTCGTCCAGCAGCGCGCGCAGTTGTTGTTTGTCCGGGGTGCTGTAAAGGCTACGGGGGTCCAGCAATTCATCCAGCAATACCGGATGTCGCGCCAGTTGCGCGGATATCCACGGGCTGGCGGCACACAGCGATGCCAGTTCTTTCAACGCCGGTGGATTTTCCAGCAGCAACACCAGATAGGCACTGCGACGGGCGATCGCCTCCACCAGATGCAGCAGGCGCAGGAATACCTCGTCCGGGTTCTGCTGTTGCAAACAGGCCTGAAGTAGCAAGGGCATGAACCGATTCAGCCGCTCACGCCCCTCCGCCTGTATGGCTTTCATCAGCGAGCTCTCGCGCAACTTGACCAGCGCATCCGCCACCTGCGACGGATCGGCAAAACCCAGTTCCCCAAGCCGGGCCTCGGTCTTGACCGCGGCCTCAATGCTTGCCTGCAGATCAGCGAAGTCCAGTTCCAGTAGCGGGGTCGCGCTGAGTTTCTCCGGCCAGATCTGGGTATAGCCTGCCTCCGGGTCCGGTTCGTCCGTCGGTGCGATCAGATCGGCGAAGTGATGACTGACCTGCTTTCGGTAACCATCCAGTTTGTCCATAAAGCTATCCCAGGTCTCAAAGTCCATTGCCCGCAGCAAGGCCGCGCGCGCCTCGTCACTGCCCGGCAGTTCCTGACTCTGTTTGTCTTCATAACCCTGAATGGCATGCTCCGTATCGCGTAAAAACAGATAGGCCGCGCGCAATTCCCGTGCAGCATCGGCGGGCAGGCAATCCTCTTCCACCAGCGCATCCAGCACATTCAGCAACTCGCGTTGCTGCAAGGCCGGTATCTGCCCGCCGCGGATCAGTTGCAGACACTGGGCGATAAACTCCACTTCCCGAATGCCACCCGGGCCGCGTTTGACATCCCCTTCCAGACCGCCGCGGCGCACCGCCGCGTTGATGGATTCCTTCATCCCGCGTAGCGATTCAATCGCACCGAAATCCAGATAACGCCTGAACACAAAAGGTTGCAACTTGTGCATCAGTTCCCCGGCGGCGGACCCGCCACAGATCGGATGCGCCTTGATCAGGGCATAGCGTTCCCAGTCCCGCCCCTGCTCCTGATAATAGTCCTCCATCGCGGCAAAGCTGAACACCAGCGCACCACTGTTGCCGTAAGGCCGCAGGCGCATATCAACCCGAAACACAAAACCCTCCGGCGTGACCTTGTCCAGAGCGGCGATCAAACGCTGGCCCAGACGGATAAAAAAATCCTGATTGTCCAGCGCGCGCGGGCCGCCGACGGTCTGCCCGGCGGTGGGATAGGCAAAGATCAGATCTATATCGGAAGACAGGTTCAACTCCCTGGCCCCCAGCTTGCCCATACCCAGCACCACCAGTTGTTGCGCCTGCCCGTCCGGGTCTTGCGGTTCGCCGAATTGTTGCACCAGTTGTTCGTGCCACCAGTCCCGCGTTAGCTCAATGCAGGCCTCTGCCAGCAGCGATATATCGCGTGTGGTTTCCATCGTCGGGGACAGGCGATTGAAGTCGCGCCAGATGATCCGCATCATCTGGCGTTGCCGGAATAGACGCAGGCGGCGATCCAGATCATCACTTTCGGTGCAGTCTTGCAGTGCTATGATCAGCTCATCCCGGATTTCATTGTCGTCAAAACTGCGGCCCAGATCACCGCTATCAAGCAAGGCGGACAGGATCTCCGGCCGTTGTCGGCACTGCAAACGAAAATACTGGCTGGCCGCAACGACACGTTGCATCTGCGCCGCCAGTTGCGGGTCTGTCGGCACGGGTAAATCTTCTATGGAAGAATGAGGTGTGGACACTATGTTCTCCTCAGTCAGCTTTTGTTTGAATCCAGTTCCGACAACAACTCCTGCATGATCCCGGTCACCGTCTCCACCGAGTTGATTCGATCCACCGAATGTCCGGCATACAAGGCCATCGCCTCAATGCGGCCGGTGGTCTGATCAGTAGGTGCGATGACCGAGCCGCGCGGGATCGGCATACGCTCGCCGCCAATCTGCCACTCCCCGGTGTAGTCGTCTTCACAGGCATTCATCGCCTCAATACTGCTTTGCAATACCCGATGCGGGGCGTTCGGCCACATGACGGAAAACGCCTCCGTATAACTTGTCTGCTCCGCACCGGCCTCAACCAGTGCCTGTTTGTATTCTGCGTGGGCGCGGGCCTCAACACTGCACACAAAACGGGTCCCGACCCGCACACCCGCCGCGCCCTGCCGCAACATTGCAGCCACATCGGCACCATTGGCGATACCGCCGGCGGCCAACACCGGCACCGACACGGCCTGAACAGTCTCGGCCAGTATGCTCAACAACTCGCTCCTGCCGCGTACATGACCACCCGCCTCCACACCCTGTTGAATAATAAAATCGCAACCGATGTCCGCCGCTTGTCGGGCCTCATCTACCGAACCCGTTTGCCAACTGCACAAGGCACCGCCCTGATGTACCCGATCCACCAGTTGCCGATCCGGCTCGGCATAAAAAAACTCCACCACAGGGGCGGAGTCCGCCGCCAGTTCCACGGCTTGATAATCCCCTTCAAGAAAAGGCACCAGAAAGTTTATCCCGAAAGGGTGTTCGGTTAATTCACGCAGGCCCGTCGCCATGGCCGCAATGGCCGGTGCCGGAGCAAGCACGGCGGATAACATCCCCAGACCACCCGCGTTACATACCGCGGCAACAAACTCCACTGTTGTGATTCCGGCAACCGGGACTGATTGCACCGGCACCTTGCAACCTGTCAATCGGGTAAACGATGTTTCCGGCATTTGCGCCACTCCAGTGTGATTGAATGTAGCCACCTACTCTAACACAGAATACCCGCTGGCTTTGCCGATGCCGCACGGATACTTGAATGCGGGAGTAAAATCGGCTAACTTGCAACTATGACTAACGACACCACAAACCGTTATTTCAACTCCATAGACGATGTGGCGGCACAGTTCATGCAACACCGCTATATCACCGACAGGTTGCTGGCGACTACTGTGTATCTGGCCACCGCCCTGAACAAACCTGTTTATCTGGAGGGCGAGCCCGGCGTCGGCAAGACCGAGGTGGCAAAGACACTCGCGGCGATCCTTGATACCAAATTGATACGCTTGCAATGTTACGAGGGTCTGGATACGGCCACCGCCCTGTATGAATGGAACTACCCCAAACAAATGCTGGAGTTGCGCCTGCAAGAGGCCAGAGGCACGGCAAAAGAGCAAATCGGCCACAACCTGTTTGCCGCCGAGTTCCTGCTTGCGCGCCCGTTGCTAGAGGCGATCCGTTACCGGGGAGCGAAGCCGCCGGTGTTGTTGATAGATGAGATCGATCGCTCCGATGAAGAGTTTGAGGCATTTTTGCTGGAGGTGCTGGCCGATTTTCAGATAACCATCCCGGAGTTGGGCACCCTGAAGGCCGAACAACCGCCGCTGGTAATCCTGACCTCCAACCGCACCCGTGAATTACATGATGCCCTGAAACGCCGTTGTCTGTTTCATTGGCTGGACTACCCCGATCTTGAGCGGGAAAAACAGATTCTCCAATTGCGGCTACCGGGCATTGAAGCCACCTTGTCGCATAAGGTATGCGCGTTTATGCAATGGCTGCGACAACAAGACCTGTACAAGGCCCCGGGTATCGCCGAGACGCTGGATTGGGCCTCGGCCCTGCTGGCACTGGGCCTGAAAGAGTTGGATGCACAATCCCTGCAAGCAACACTGGGTTGTGTGCTAAAACATAAAAGCGATCTGGAAAACATACAGGCACAGGATTCGGATCAGGTGCTACAACAGATCAATGTGTCCCTGCAACAGGCGGCGGCCGGCGCCTGATTGCCGCCATGACTGCAATAGCAGAGCGGCCCGCCTTTTTTGAGCAGATACTGCTCTTCAGCCGCAGACTGCAAACGGCCGGTATCTATGTCAACCCGGCAAATCTGATCACCTTGTGTGAATGTCTGCAACAGATTGAGCTGGGCGACAGGACCGCATTCTATGCCGCCGGGCGTGCCAGCCTGATTAGCTCGCGGGCACAGGTGCCGGTTTTTGATCAGGTCTTTGCGGAGTTCTGGTTGCAGCAACAAAACGAGGTTACAGCGCCGCAATTACAACAAACTAATCTCGGCAAGGATACAGAGCGGGATGAAACAGAGACCGAAGAGGAAAAAACGACCGGCCCCGCCCAACTCAGCTACAGCCCCGATGACATACTGATACAACAAGACTTTGCCGAGATGCCGGAAAAAGAAACTGCACAAACCCGCAAACTGATTGCCGAGCTACTGGCCATCGTCGCCAACTGCAAAGGCAGGCGGCGCAAACCCGGCCATAAGGGAAACGCATTGCACTTGCGTAAAATGCTGCGGCATCAGGCCGTGTATGGCAAGGACAGCATCAAACTGGAATACCGACAACCGCGCCTGAAAAAGAACCGCCTGTTTGTGCTGTGTGATGTCAGCGGCTCCATGGCGGCTTACAGCCGCTTCCTGATTCAATTTATGTTCGCCCTGCGCCGACAGGTAAGCAAACTGGAGATCGGCGTGTTTTCCACCCACACAACACTGATTACCGATAAACTTAACAAGCAATCCGTAGCAGCCTCGCTACGGGAAGTGGCGCGGGAAGTGCCGGATTGGGATGGCGGCACCAATCTGGGACAGAGCTTTCAGGAACTGCACGATCACCTGAGCCTGCAACCCCACAATAAAAACACCATATTGATCGTACTCAGCGACGGCTGGGATCGGGGCGACCCTGACAAACTGAGGGATGCCATTGCCGCCGTCTCCAGGCAAGTCCGGACGTTGCTTTGGCTCAATCCGCTGTTATCGCGCGATGGATACCGCCCGCTGTGTCAGGGCATGCAGATCACCCTGCCCTATATTGACTATTTTCTGCCCGCCCATAATCTGCAAAGCCTGCGTCAAATGCTGCGGCAATTACGCGAACTCTGGCACTGACAAGCGATGAAGATTGAAAAATCATTCACCGTCAATGCGGCACAGGACAGGATCTGGGCGTTCATCACCGCGCCGGAGAAAGTCGCACCCTGCATCCCCGGCTGTGAAGATGTCACAGAAACCGAACCCGGAAAATACAAGGCGCTGGTCAAAACCAAAATAGGCCCGGTCAAGGCCACCTTCAAGCTTGATGTCCTGCTACTGGAAGAAAATGCACCGCAATTCGCCATCTACCAGACCAGCGGCGAAGAAACCGGCAAGGCCAGTCACCTGAAGGCCAAAAGCACCCTGACTCTGGAACGAATTGACGACAACACAACACGGGTAAGCTACAGTTCGGAGATTAATGTATTAGGCAAACTGGGAAAATTCGGTTCCGGCATGATGCAAAAGGTCGCCGATAACATCGGCGGCAAGTTTATTGAGGCACTAAAAAACGAGCTTGAGAAATAGCACTGCGGGGTGATCCCGCCAGACTTAAATCCGGTTGATGTCTGTTTGCGGAAAAAACTCTACAAAGATAAACCAGAAGATACGGCTTTTCAGGGTGTTCACCCTTTGCAACTTGCCGCCATCAGCCAGTCTGCCCAGAATGTCTATGCGCTCTACCCTGCTACCGGTGGTGTTGTAGAAAGCGGCGAGGCTGTCAAATTCGGTGTCGTAATAAACAACCACGGGCTGACCACCGATTTCCACATTGATCAAACCGCCTTGCCCGATAACAAAGTCTTTGGAATAAACCACATGATCATCGTTGATACTGATCGCATAGACCAGCTCCTTCATCGGCAGGCGTTTGTCTTTGTATTCAACGGTCGGAAAGGCCGGTTTTTCGTTATCAACCCAGTTCAAGCCCACGCCCCACAGCATCATCACATGGCGCACCAGCCGATCCCACAGCGACAGCAACGGCCTCTCGCTAAAACCGGCGATCTCATTGATGAATACCTTGCCATCAGGATAAAGCTGCCTGAATGAGGCAAACGGCATACGAATGGTCGCCCATTCCTTCATCTTGCCGGCGAATTGCTTCCGCTCCATATTGCCCCACAGTTGCTGTATCGGCTCGCCAGAGTTCTTGTCAAACATCACCAGATTGTTTTTCAACTGGGTCATCACCGTCAGGTCCAAATCCCGGTCCCCGATCCTCGGTGTATAGGCAATGCCCAGATTGGTCAGGCCGCAGTAAGTCATAATCACATCTTCACCATCAATGGTGTCACCCTTGACCACATGCGGTTGCAACAGATAGTAATCAGAATAGGCATAAGCACCATTGTCGGTTTCCAGCACCAGCACATTGATATCATCCACCGAGTCGTATGAAGCCGGGCCGAAGTGGGCCAGATGCAGGGAACGTTGCATATACACGGGGGCCTTTTCCACACTCACAAATCTGGCCTGGTGTTGCTGGGAACGAAACATCCATTTGGGATTCAGCAGACCCGAATAACTGTTAAAGAGAAACAGAAACACCAGCAACGCAACCAGCGGGCCGGGGGCCACATCGGGTTGCAGCACCCAGGTGACGAGCGCAAACAACAAGGCCGCCGTGGAGACCCCGGTAATAAGATGACGGTTATACCAGACGCGCATCGTAAAGACCCGGCTGGACTGCACCAGCCACTGACTGATGTCCGCCAGGTCTTTAAACAGTAAAAACGCGCCGGCCTGCGCCACTATCATCAACAACCAGAAGACAATACCTGCTGTCATAGTCGGTCTCCCGTTTACAATTTCCCCAGGGCATTCAGGATCTTCTCCGGGGTGATAGGCAAGCTCGTCACCCGCGCCCCGATAGCATTATAG
>JBPCXW010000092.1:0-5406 GCA_051008185.1 Gammaproteobacteria bacterium | reverse complement strand
GAGGCGGAGGATATTTATTTTCTGGCCAGTGATGCCGGTTACGGTTTTATGGCCAAACTGGAAGACCTGAGCGTCAAGACCAAGAACGGCAAGAGCATATTGAGTGTGCCGAAGGGGGCCGGGGTGCTGGTGCCGGCCTGTGTGTATGACGCCGACGCTGACTTTATCGCCGCGGTCAGCAATACCGGCCGTCTGCTGGTGATGGGGATTCAGGAGTTTCCGCAACTGGGCAAGGGCAAGGGGATCAAGTTTATCCAGATACCGCCGGCCAAGCTGAAGACGCGGGAGGAATATGTCGCGGCCCTGACGGTTTTCAGTGAGGGCGACAGCCTGCGCTTCACCGCCGGCAAACGCCCGCTGACACTGAAGCCTGCGGATATTGATCACTATTATGGCGAGCGGGGGCGCAGGGGTAATGTGTTGCCGCAGGGATACCGTAAGGTCAGCCGTCTGCTGACGATCAGGGCGGGCGAGGCTTGATCGGCAGACATGCGGCAACAATATCCGTTATGATACGCCGCTATTCACAATAAACAGGAACCGGCATGGCAAGTTACACTACCAATGAATTCAAAACAGGTTTGCGGATCATCATTGACGGTGATCCGTATGTGATTCTGGAAAATGAATTTGTCAAACCGGGCAAGGGGCAGGCGTTCAATCGGGTAAAACTGCGGCAACTGAAGACTGGCCGGGTACTGGAACGCACTTATAAATCCGGGGAATCAGTTGAGGCCGCCGATGTTATGGATATGCAGTTGCAATACCTTTATAGCGACGGCGAGATGTGGCATTTTATGGATACCGGCAGTTATGAACAGATCGCCGCCGACAGTGCCGCGATGGGAGACAGCGCACAATGGCTGAAAGGCGAGGAGATGTGCGATGTGACACTCTGGAATGGCACGCCGCTGACTATTCTGCCACCGAACTTTGTTACATTACGCATCACCGAGACCGATCCCGGCGTACGCGGTGACACTGCTTCCGGCGGCTCCAAACCGGCGACACTGGAGACCGGTGCAATGGTCAAGGTGCCGTTGTTTGTTGAGCAGGATGAAGTGATCAAGGTGGATACCCGTAGCGGTGAATATGTGGGACGTGCCTAGCCGGTGCAGCACAGTGTTGTCGGCCTGAGCGCATGGGTGCTACCTGGTCCCCCGGTTGCGACACGGCGATGCTGAAGGCGCGTGCCGATCTGTATCGCATCATCCGGGAATATATGCGGGAACTCGGGGTGCTGGAAGTGGAAACGCCGGTATTGAATCGCCATGCCAATACCGAGCCGCAGATCACGCCGCTGACAACCCTCGCAAGCGGGGCGGACAGTAGGTATTATCTGCATACCTCGCCCGAGTTTTACATGAAACGGCTGCTGGCCGCCGGCAGCGGTGCCATTTATCAACTCTGCAAAGTGTTTCGCGACGCCGAGCAGAGCAGGCGGCATCAAGTGGAATTTACCATGCTGGAATGGTATCGCCCCGGCCTGGATCATCATGCACTTATGGAGGAGATCACTATGCTGTTAAACAAACTGGCCCTGCCCGCCGCTAACAAGGCTACTTATGCGGAACGTTTTGTAGAGCATACCGGCTTGCACCCGCACCAGTGCAGCGACACGGACTTGCAGGAACAATGTCGCCAACACGGTTTTGATTGCCCGCAACCGGCGCGGGAACTGATGCTGGATTTTTTGTTCAGCAAACAGGTCAGCCCGCATCTGGGTCTGCGCCAACCCGAGTTTATTTATGATTATCCGGCCTGTCAGGCGGCACTGGCACGGATACGCACCGATCCATTACCGGTGGCGGAGCGCTTTGAACTGTTTATCAACGGCATGGAACTGGCCAATGGTTTCAATGAACTAAGCGATCCCGATGAACAACGGCAACGTTTTGAAAAGGAAAACAGCATCAGACAACAAAGAGGCCTGCCGTTGTTGCCGATAGACGAGCCTTTCCTGCAAGCACTGAAGCACGGCCTGCCTGATTGTGCCGGTGTCGCCCTCGGCGTGGATCGCCTGTTGATGATCCTGACGCAAAGCCGGGATATAGAACAGGTAGTCAGCTTCAGGGCCGGGCAGTAGTATGCAATTACCACGTGATATCCTCGGTGAGGCAGGCGGCCTGTCCGGACTGCTTGCGGATTTTGCACCGCGCGCACAACAGTTGGCGATGGCGGAGGCGATTGATGAATGTATCGGCGATTATGTGTCATTCATCTGCGAGGCCGGCACCGGTACCGGCAAGACCTTCGCCTATCTGGTACCGGCGCTCCTGTCAGGACAAAAAGTCATCATCTCCACCGGCACCCGGCACTTGCAGGATCAACTGTTTGAAAAAGACCTGCCGCTGGTGCGCGAGGTCATCGGCAAGCCGCTGAACGTGGCCTTGCTGAAGGGGCGGGCCAACTATCTTTGCATTCACAGATTGCAACAGACCGGGATGGAATATCGTCATCTGGATAAGTTATCGCAATCGCATCTCAGTGACATTCGTGTCTGGGCCAAACAGACAACGGCGGGTGATCTTGGTGAACTCGGCCACATTCCGGAGGATACCCCGGTGCGTCCGTTGATCACATCCACTACCGATAACTGTCTGGGGCAGGAGTGTGAGCACTATCAGGACTGTTTTGTATTCAAAGCAAGAAAGCATGCGGTTGAGGCGGATCTGGTCGTGATTAACCACCATTTGTTTCTGGCGGATATGGCGCTGAAAGAGGCTGGTTATGGTGATCTGTTACCGAGGGCCGAGATCATTATCTTTGACGAGGCGCATCAGTTACCGGATCTGGCCTCACAGTTTTTCAGCGAGACCTTGAGTTATCGCCAGATGAAGGAATTGATTACCGACAGCAAGGCGGCCTATCTGGCCGAGGCGGCAGACCTGCCTGATTTTCTGGCCGCGCTGGATGCAATGGAAACCGCGATAAAGAGTTTTCGTCTGGCCTTGCAGGAGCAGGACAACCGCGTTGCCTGGCACGATGTCAAAGACGACAAGGCGGTAAAAAAATCTCTGGCCGACTTGCAGGAGAAGATGTTTGCCGTCTATGAGATGTTGCAGAAATTCGCCGAGCGCGGCAAGGCGCTGGATAATTGTTACAGGCGTATTGACACGATGCAAACGATGCTGGACAGTTTCAATGAAACCGGTGAGCAGCAACTGATTCAATGGCTGGAGATGCGCGGCAAGAGTTTTTTTCTGCACCAAACGCCGCTGGATATTGCCTCCACCTTTCAGCAGCGTATGACGAAATATAATTGCATCAACATTTATACCTCGGCAACGCTGGCGGTAAATAACAATTTTGAACATTTTGCCGATCAACTGGGTTTGCAAGAGCTTGCGGCCAGTGCATGGGATAGCCCGTTTGATTTTCAACGGCAGGCATTGTTGTATCTGCCGACCGATCTACCGGACCCGCGTAGCAGAGACTACACCGGGCTGATTGTGGAAAAGGCCTTGCCGGTGCTGGAACTGACCCGTGGCCGGGCGTTCTTTTTGTTCACCAGCCATCGCGCCCTGAAACAGGCGGCGGAGTTGCTGAGCGGTAAAATAGACTACCCGATACTGGTGCAGGGCGAAGCACCGAAAACGGAACTGCTGGAAACCTTCCGCAATAATGAACACAGCGTGTTGCTGGGCACCAGCAGTTTCTGGGAAGGCGTGGATGTCAAAGGCCAGGCCCTGTCCTGTGTCATCATAGATAAATTACCTTTTGCCTCGCCGGATGATCCGGTACTGAGTGCCCGGATGAAACAACTGCAAGAGCAGGGCAGGAACCCGTTTATGGATTATCAGGTGCCGGAGGCGGTAATCAACCTGAAACAGGGGATAGGGCGGTTGTTACGTGATCAACAGGATTATGGTGTGTTGATGATCTGCGATCCGCGCCTGACCGGCAAACCGTACGGCAAGGTGTTTCTCAGGAGCCTGCCTGTCATGCCGCAAACCGCAGAATTGACGGAGGTAGAGCGGTTTTTTCTGGCGCATGAAAACAGGCAATCCTGAGGCGTCTCTCCCTAACGCTTTCTGATCACAGTCAGGCCGTCGCCTATCGGTATCAGGCAGCTATCTACCCGCGTATCCTGATGCACAAAACGATTAAACTCCCGCAGGGCAACCGTATCCGCATCCTGCTCTGCCGGATCAGCCACCTTGCCGTCCCACAGCACATTATCAACCGCCATTGCCCCGCCGGGGCGTAACAGTTCATAGCCGAGCCGGTAATAGTCCAGATATTCCTCCTTGATCGCATCAATAAACATAAAATCAAACTGCTCTTGTTCCCCTTGATCCAGCAACTGTTGCATCGTGTCCAGTGCCGGTGCCAGTCGTAAATCAATTTTCTGTTCCAGTTGCGCCGCCTGCCAGTATTTTCGGGCGATGGCGGTATATTCCTCACTGACATCACAGCAGATAATCCGGCCATCATCCGGCAAGGCCCGTGCCATGCAGATACTGCTGTAACCGGTGAAAGTCCCCAACTCAATCACTCTTTTCGCACCGATCAGTTTGATTAGTAGTGCCAGTAACAGCCCCTGTTCCGGTGCGATCTGCATAATGGAATGGGCATGTTTGGCCGTCTCGGCCCGGCACTGCCGCATCAGATCATCTTCCTGCAAGGTGACATCCAGCAGATAGTTGTATATTGTATCGGTCAGACTCAGTGTTTTATTCGTCATGGCGTTTACCTTTTATCAATCCAGAATGGTGAGATGAATATCCCGGCAAAAGACCCGGATGCAGTCAGCATTATACAAATTACTGACACCCATATCGCCCCCGCGAGCGATAATTATACCGGTATGGACACCCGCCAATCCCTGCAAGCGGTCATCCGGCAGATCAACCGGCAAGAGCAAGCCCCGGATCTGATCCTGCTGACCGGCGATCTGGCCTATGATCCCGACATACGAGCCTATCAAATCCTGACCGAACTGCTCAGCCAACTGGCCGCTCCGATCTATTGCATACCTGGCAATCATGATGATCCGGACATGCTGATCGCCAATATGCAAGGCAAAAACATCCATACCGACAAGCTGCTACACACAGGCAACTGGTCAATCATCCTGCTCAACACCGTGCAAGCCGGTACCCACGCCGGTTATCTGTCGCAAACCGAGCTGGATTTTCTACACACCAGCCTGAAAACCCAAACACAAGAACACACCCTGATCGCCTTGCACCATCACCCACTGCCTTGCGGCAGCAAATGGATGGACGAGATGATGCTGCAAAACCCGCAAGCGTTGCTTAGCATCGTATCCGCTTTCCCCGCAGTGAAAGCACTGATCTGCGGCCATATCCACCAGGAGTTCAGCCACCGCGATGGCGCAGTCTTGTACCTCGCCAGCCCCTCCACCTGCACCCAGTTCAAACCAATCAGCGAAGATTACAC
>JBPCXW010000091.1:0-6742 GCA_051008185.1 Gammaproteobacteria bacterium | reverse complement strand
CCACTACCCCGTTGGCAATAATGGGGCCGCTTGTATGGGTGTAACCGTCTTTATAATCTGCCTTTATTGTCTTCCATAACAGTTCGCCGGTTGTTATATCCAGAGCGATGATGGCGGCATCGTAGGTGGCCATGAAGACCTTGTCTTGATAAATGGCTATATTTCTGGTCGGGCCGCCCAGGGTTCTTGCCTCCTTGGGATAGGAGTGTCTGTATTCCCAGATCAGGCTGCCGGTGCGGGCATCAAGTGCCTGAATGATATTGCCGGGATGCGTGAGGAACATAATCCCCTGTGTGACCAGAGGTGTGCCCTGATTGCTACCCTCGTGCATGGCCAGCGACCAGGCGAGTTTCAGGCGGTGGATATTTTTCGGGGTGATTTGGGCTAGCGGACTGTATCCATGACCTGTCGGCGTTCTTCTCCAGCTTGTCCAATCTGCGTCATCCGGATAATTGATGTCATCTTTGCTCAGGTTTTGAAAATTGACCAGCGGCTTGTTCTTGAACAACATCGCTCTTTGGGTAAGGCCCTGCACCGTGTCGGTTTCACTGAATGACACCCAGCTTTCAGCATCAGCAGAGGCATTGATGGACGGCAGTTGCTGCATATCAATGTCATCCATGTTGTTAAATTTGAGGATATAGGCAAACATATCCCGGTAATTTATCGCATCGGGTATGTCGGTGCCGCCCGGGGGCATGGTGGCGACTATGGTTTCATACAACTCATTCAGTTTGTTGTGCCATTTGTCCCTGAACACGGTTCCTGATAATGCCGAACCGTGGGCGGAGCCGGTCAAGTTCAGCGAGTGGCATTCGGCACAATATCGTTGATAGTTTGTTTCTCCTTCTCGCGTATTTGTAAGTTCGTAAAGGGAATTGCCCATGCCGGCGGCAGAATAAACAGCCACCGCGATGGCGCAGATAGCAAGCCTTATGCTTGAACTGTCCATCTACGTACGGGCACGGCCGGGGGCGAAAGTCGTGGCTTTTGCACCTGAATAGACTATTATGCTCATGCTCTTTGCCTCTTTGTTACAGGTTAAAATTGATTGGAAGCCGTTGATTTCAAGGATTGTTGCACAAACTTGAATAAAATTCAAAAAATAAACATAATGCTTATGCAAGGTAAATAATGAACCGAGGTAGAAATGTCTGATATTGAAATAGAAATCAAAGGGGAAGTTACCTGGATTAGATTAAACAAGCCGGAGCGAATGAACGCTTATGATGCGGCAATGGCGCGGCAACTGATTGATGCGGTGAATGGCGCGGCAGACAGCGGTGTCATTGTTTTGACCGGCACCGGCAAGGCATTTTGTGCGGGCGGCTATCTGGCCAATCTGCAAGACCCGGATCCGCAGGCGCTGAGAAGTATGTTTTACGGATCGCTGGAGGTTTATGAATCTCTGAGGCGCAGTCCGCGTCCGGTTATTGCCGCAGTCAATGGGGCCGCCGCCGGTGGCGGTAATGAATTGGTGATCGCCTGTGATCTTGCCATTGCCTCGGAAAACGCGACCTTTGGTCAAACCGGCGTGCGTGTCGGCAGTGCCCCGGTATTGGGGGGCACCAATTTTCTTGCGATGAGCGTGGGCGAGAAACGGGCAAAGGAGATTGCATTTATGTGCCGCCGTTACAAGGCGGAACAGGCGCTGGAGATGGGGCTGGTCAATGCCGTTGTCCCGCATGACAAGCTGGAAGAGGAAGTGACGCAATGGGCTGAAGAATTACTGTATATGAGTCCCCGTTATCTTGAGATTGCCAAAATCAGTTCCAACGTGTGGTGGAACCAGTGCCGGGATAATTACCTGAGTGGCCTGGGGATGTTGGTGCAGGCGATAGGTTCCAAAGATATGATAGAAGGCGCGTCGGCATTTATGGAAAAACGGCGGCCTGAGTTTGAGGGGCGTAAAAAAAAGAAGTAGGGATAACATCCATGAACTTTGAACTTGACCCGATGTATCTGGAATTGCAGAGGCAGACGCTTGATCTGACCCGCTCCATAGAACCCATTGCCTGTGAAGCCGATGCCAGTAATGAGATACATCCGGGTATTCTGGATGCACTGAAACACAGTGGTCTCAGTGACCTTATGGTGCCGGCAAAATATGGCGGCCGATTTGAAAAGATTGATCCGCTGGCTATTTGCGTGGTGCGCGAGGCGATGATGGCGACCTCTTCCCATCTGGACGCACTGTTTGCCCTGCAAGGCATCGGCAGCTATGCTGTTACCGTGGCCGGTTCTGATGAGCAACGTTCGCAATGGTTGCCGCGCATCGCTGCAATGGATGTGTTGGCTGCGTTGGCATTGACGGAGCCGGATGCGGGTTCTGATCTTAAATCCGTTACGACCGAGATCACTGTTGATGGCAAGGACCTGATTATCAACGGTGCCAAGGCCTTTATTTCCAATGCGGGGGCGGCCTCTTTTTATCTGGTGTTTGCGAAAGAGGATGCCTCTTTTTCCATGGTGCTGGTTCCGGCAAATGCGGCCGGGGTTACTATCAGCCAGGCCCCGGAGTTGATTGCCCCGCATGTATTGGGTGATATTACATTTGATAATGTCAAACTGCCGGCCACCGCGCGTCTGGGGGAAGCAGGACAGGGCTTCCAGCTGGTGCTGGCGACACTGGCCGTGTTTCGTGCCTCGGTTGCCGCCGCCGCGGTGGGCCTCGCACAAGCGGCGCTGGATGAGGCGGTGCGCCACACTCACAGCCGGATACAATTCGGCAAACCGCTGGCACGTCTGGGCCCGGTGGCGCAGATGCTGGCGGATAGCTGGACAGAGGTTGAGATGGCCAGATTACTGACCTACAGGGCCGCTCTGGCCGCACGGGACGAGCCGGGTGCGACACTGCACTATTCTTCCATGGCAAAACTTGCTGCAAGTGAGATGGCATCCCGTGTGGTAGATCGCTGTGTGCAGATGATGGGGAGGTTTGGTTTGATCCATAACTCAAAGATTGAGCGGCTTTATCGTCAGGCACGTCCGATGCGAATCTATGAAGGCACCTCGGAAATTTTACAATTAAGCATTGCACGGGAACTGGCGGGAATATCAACGTGATTGATCTGTGTCTTAACGGGAAAGTCGCTATTGTGACCGGCGCAAGCCGGGGCCTGGGCCGTGCCATCGCTATTGCACTTGCCGAACAGGGGGTGCGGGTACTGGCTGTGGCGCGTTCCGTTGATGCACTGGAACAACTGCAAGCGACGGCCGGGGAAAACATAGCGACAGAACAATGTGACATGCTGGATGCTGACAAGGTAGCCACGCTACCACAGTTGGCCATTGCCGCTTTGGGTGGGCTTGATATTGTAGTTAATAACGCCGGCATTGCGCCCGCCGGTAAGTTTCTGCAGCAGGAACAACAGGTCTGGGATGATGTGATGGCGGTGAATGTCACTGCCCCGGCGATCCTGAGCCGTGCGGCGGGCGAGCATCTGCTGCGGCAGGGGCATGGGAAGATCATCAATATCGCCTCCACTTCAGGCATTCTGGGCAAGGCGGCGCTGGTGGCCTATTCCGCATCCAAAGGGGCGTTGTTGCAATTTACCAAGGCACTCGCCGCCGAATGGGCGGATCAGGGTGTGCAGGTGAATGCCATCGCCCCCGGTGCATTCGCAACGACCGCACAACAGGCGGTGCTGGACTCGCCGGACATCCTGCAACGCCGTCTGCGGAAGATACCGGCCGGCCGCATGGGGCTGGATGGTGAAATCGGCCCGCTTGTTTGCTATCTGGCTTCCGGGGCTGCTGATTTTGTGACGGGCAGTGTGTTTGTGATTGACGGGGGCGAATCGTCCAAACTATGAAGGCCGCCGCCAAAGCAAGCACTGAGCCCGTCTCTCGCGGGGACAAGAGCCGCAGACTCATTATGCAGTCGCTACGTGACTGTATTATGGAGAAGGGCTATACCAAAACCACTCTTGCCGATGTGGCAAATGCTGCCGGTATGTATCCCAGTCATTTGCTTTATTATTATCGTGACAAGGATGACATACTTGAACAATACTTTCAGGAAGTGGCAAATCGCATTCTGGAACGTATTGACGGATTTCGTGATGCGGAACCGGAGCAACAGATAGATTATCTGACGGATCTTTTTTTCAGTGGCAAGGGGGTTACAAAATCGGAAGTCGGTTTTATGCTGGAATGTTTTGGCGTTGCGGTAAATGACAAGATACTCCGCGGTGAAAAATCAAATATGGATAAGAGAATCAAGGAATACTTATGCACATTGTTTGACAAAGCCGATCTGCATATCTTTGATAGCAACAAAGATGCCGCCGAGATTGCCTACTCCATGTTGATCGGGTTGCGTACCGCCATCTATTTTGACGGGCAGCTCAAACTCAGTGATGCCCGCCGCCTGTTTCACAAGGCCATGCTGAATATCTCGGGGCTTGAGCGGCGGGATTGAGCCGGGGCGGCGGCACAGATGATAAGTGCTTGTTTTTATAAGCGAAATAAAAAATACATTTTTACCCGGGGGCTTGGCATTACACTGGTTTTTGAATAAAATTCAAGATGATACTAATAAGGCGGATTTTAACCGTCGTTCTAATAATAACAGGAGAGATAAAATGGCTGACAAAAAAACAAAGAAACCGGTTTTTGATCCGGTAAAACTGGAAACAGTACAGGCGGCAACCGATTATCCGATGGAGCCTGACGAGTTTCAAAATCTGTATATTAACAACTGCTATTGTAGCATGGCTCATATCAACAAGAAAGGCTACCCGATTGTCACGCCTATGTTCTATGTGGTTGTTGATGACGACCTCTATATGAGCAGTATCAAAAAGTATCGTTATAAGGTCATGGATCTGGAAGAGAGGCCTGAAATATCAATCAGTATTCATAACGATGGTTCCAATGCGAATAAACAAAAGGCTATTCTTATCATAGGCAAGGCCGAGATCAGTTATGATGAAGAACTGAAAACAAATATTCATTGGAAAATTATTGACAAATACTGGTGGGCTATCAAGGACGACGAGGAGATGCGGCAGCAGGCTTTCAAAGGAGTGCATACTCCGAATCGTGCGATCATCAAAATAATCCCCGAGAAGATTCGTTCCTGGGATTTCGGCAAGATGGTTGATTCCTATCAGAAGGGGGTCTGGTTCAATGAGGCCTACGATATGATCAAGCCCTATATGTAGGCAACACTGTTTAATTTAACCTGACACCAGAGAGGCATAGTCTTATGGGGAAATGGGATGACAAGTTTGAAAAACATGCCAAAAAGTGGGCTTCCTGGAAGATGCAGGAATACCCCCGGCAGGATCGTGTTCTGACCCGCATCATTGAGGACAAGGCAAGACAGTATCCGGATCATGTGGTTTTCCAGTTTCGTGATGAACCTTACACTTTTGAGCAACTGAACGAAGGCATCAACAAGGCTGCAAACGGTTTCAGTGCCCTGGGCATCAAGAAGGGCGACAAGGTCGCAATCATGCTCAACAACTGTGTGGAGTTTCTGTACAGCTGGTTTGGGCTGAACAAGATCGGGGCGGTTGAAGTCCCCATCAATGTGGCGTTGAAAGGAGAAGGACTGATCTGGCAAATAGTGCAGTCAGATTCGGTTGCCGTAGTAGCCGATACCGTGTTTCTGGACCGTCTGAATCCGGTATCCGATGATCTCAGTAGCATCAATCATGCGGTGTTTTTGAATACAACCGGTGAGTCATCGTTGCCTAAATGGAAAGGCAACGAGTCTTTATGGTTTGAACAATTGCTGGATCATCCATCAACCACACCGAATGTTAGCGTTGAATTCAATGATATGGCCTCCATTCTTTACACCTCCGGCACAACCGGCCGTTCCAAGGGCGTGGAGATGAGCCACCACTACTGGTATGACATCTGGTCTGAATCAGTAAAGTATTCCCGTTATACGGAAGATGACGTGTTATACACGGGCTTGCCCTTCTTCCACGGCAATGCTCAAGGCATCACCATTGGCCCGGCTATTCTGGCCGAGGCCAAGGCGGTCATTGTTGAACGCTTTTCTGCTAGCAGTTTGCTGGATGATTGTCGTCGCTGGGAATGTACCGAAGCCAATTACATTGGCGGGATTATTCCCATCCTGATGAAACAGGAAGCCAGTGAAAGCGATGCTGATAACCCACTGAGATTGATGGTCGGTGCGGCGGCACCGGTGGATATCTGGCATGACTTTGAGGAGCGCTTCAAGACCAAGTTGCTTGAGGTGTATGGCATGACCGAATGTTATTGCTGTCTGGTCAATCCTTATGATGAACCGCGTCCGGGCTCTTGCGGCAAACCCATTACCGGTTGGGAAGTCAAACTGGTGGATGATAATGACAATGATGTGAAACCGGGAGAGATAGGTGAATTTATTGCACATCCCACACGTATGTTTGTTGGAACTACGGGTTATTACAAACAACATGAAGCGACACTGGATTTCTTCACAAACTTCTGGATGCATACCGGCGACCTTGGCCGTATGGATGAAGATGGTTACTTTTATTTTGTTGATCGCAAGAAACAGGCCTTGCGGCGGCGTGGTGAAAATATCTCCTCTTTTGAGGTAGAGGCCGTTATTAACTCTATCCCTGAAGTACTGGAATCCTGTGTTGTGGGTGTGCCTTCCGATGTGGGAGAAGAAGATGTGAAGGCTGTCATTGTGTTCAAGGAAGGCCAGTCTGTCACAGAAAAGGAAATAATAGAATGGTGCGAACCGCGCATGGCCTATTTTGCCATCCCCCGT
>JBPCXW010000090.1:0-4211 GCA_051008185.1 Gammaproteobacteria bacterium | reverse complement strand
CTTATGGCTTGCTGATGTCCTTCCAGCGCGGCGGCAATGAGTGGCAGATGGGCCGGCAGTGATACGACCAGACAACAATCGGCATGGGTAATCACATAGCCCGCTTCCCCGGCCTGAAAGGCGGAGTTGACCGGTACCACACTGATACCCAGTGCGTTTAGCGCCAGCAAGTGCAGGAACATCTCCGCCCGGTTATCCAGCACCAGTGCCACGCGCAAACCGGCAGCGTAACCGGCCCGCTCATAGATCGCCCGCAACACATCCACGCTGTCTGCGGCCTGGGCATAAGTATAAGTTATCGCCGTATCGGCATAGTCTGCGGTCGCCTGTGCCGGGATATGGATAAAATCATTATCCGGGTAAGTCGCGACCGTCTTGCAGAACGCAGAGTAAACTGTATCGGTCATCAGAGGTGCTTCTGTCTGCTGTTGTCAGAGATACAGCAGGATGTTTTCCAGAGGCGCATCGCAATTCAGCAGATCGACACGCTTGTGCAGGATTTGGTAGCCGCTATCCGTCTGTTTGAGTTTATGCGTATAAGTGCCGCCAAACACATCCTGTGTGTCACGCCTGAGTTGCAACATGATGAATTTTGAATGCACTAGCAGCGCACCACTCCCCTCCTCCACGCCGTCAAACATGATATTGCTGATAAAATGGGTGCTACGCGGCTTGAGCTGCAAGGAAAATGCATTGGGATGCCGGAAGCGTTTAATCCTGACCGCCCGCAACAGGCCCGTTTCATATATCAGCGATACATGATTATGCGGATCAGGCTGCTGATAACTCGCCGGCACCCAGTACTCACCATCCTCTCCGTACAGTTGCTCCCACTCCTCCCAACGTTGTTCATCAAGCAGACGCGCCTCATAAAATAAAAATTGTTCCAGCTCCGTTACATCCACCTGCCCCGTCTTACTCATGCCGCCGCTCTCGTATCAGTCATGTAGTTTTTCCAGGTCTGGTACTGGTGGCGAAATACCATATCACTGGTGCCGATGGCGGTCTTCGTATCCTTCCCTGCCACCTTGTCGGCATGCAGGTAACGGTACATATTCACCCATTCGCTCTGCTCCCCGGCCTCCAGACCGGACTGCACCCGGTGATAGGCCTCCCAGTCATCCGGCCCGACCAGATTGGCATGCGAGTTAATCAGGTTACAGTAGGTGATGGAACGTTGAAACAATTCCTCCGGTGCCCCGACCTGTCTGAACACCCAGGATTCAATCACGGTTTTATTGACGGCAACGGGTTTGACCACGCGCACCGCAGTGATCGCCCCTTTCAGTGTAAAACCGGGATAAACCACGGTATTGTGCCGGTTAACGGACAGAATCTGCTTTGCCTTGTCAGCACCGTAACGGGCTACCAGCGATTCCGCATAACCGGGGATAGGTGAATAGGCCGAGTGAATACTGATCTCACCGCCGGTAACACTGTGACCGTAATCCCAGGCCGTCAGCCCCATCTTTTCAAAGAATTCATAATCGCTGGTGAACGGTGCCAGCATTTCCAGTTCAAAAGGCACCGCCTCCTGATCGTCCCCGAACTTGTCATGAAACACACGCTTCGCAGTACCACTGGAAGATTGATGCACCACCATCGGATGCATCGCATCGTTGAGGTTCTCCACAAACATCTTCCAGTTGCTGTCATGCATATAGCGCAGACAACCACCCGCAATTTCAATCTTGCCTTCCGGCGAGCGTTCAACCAGATTATCTATGGAGGTGGCCGCACCGCTCAACCAGGTTTTCAGCCCGACCCCTTGTGGCGACAGATTGGCAAACACCAGACCATGATAGCTATCAACACGCGGCACTTTTTGTAGGCTGTTCACCGGATCAGTCCGGTCAAATCCGGTACCCGCATAACCTTCCTCTCTGGGGATGTGTAGTAAACTGCCGTCGGTGTCATACACCCAGCCGTGGTAACAGCAGCGCAGTTGTTTGGCGTGGCCGCAGCTATCACCGACCACCTGTGCCCCCTTGTGGGCACAACGGTTGAACAACACATACACCTTGCCGTCACTGTGGCGGGTCATAATCACCGGTTGTCTGGCAACCGTAGTGGCAAAATAATCGCCCGGTTCCTTGACCTGGCTTTCATGGCCGACATAAATCCAGGCCCGGCCCCATATACGCTGCATTTCCAGTTGGAATATCTCCGGATCGGTATACACATCCCGATGCACACTGTCTTCCCGAACCAGAGACGCCAGATGTTCATTCGTGTAAGTATTCATACTGTTACCTCCAGATTTTCCAGACGATGTTTTATCATTCGCAATAAACGCACCAGTATATCTTTTTCATCATTGCTCAATACGCTCAATATGTCATGGGTCCAAAGCTCATGCGCCGGTGCCATTTTATCAAACAAGGCCTTGCCCTTGTTCGACAGGTAGATATTGCTCACCCGTTTATCCCTGGTGTGCTGGCTACGGCTGATCAGGCCATCCTGCTCCATCCGATCCAGCAGACGGGTTATATTACCCTTGGAAGCCAGCAGACGGCTCGCCAGTTGTGATGTGCTCAGGCCCTCTTCACCGGATAACTCCAGATGTGCAAGCACATCAAAGCGGGACAGGGAGCTGTCAAAATTCTCCCGGAACCGATCAGACATAATCTGATCCAGATGCTTGGAAGATTTAATCAGATACAACCAGGTCCGCAGGGAGCGTTTGGAGTCAGACTCTGCCGGATCAAAATACAACTCTTCCACCATATACAGGGGATTAGCGGCCATCGCACTGAATTTTGAATTGGCTTTGGTCGTAGCACCACCGCGTCTGTTTTGAGCTGTGCTTGCCTGTGCCATGACGATCGCCGGATAACTATACCGAAAACGCCTGCAAGCCGGTTTGCGCCCGCCCCAGAATCAAGGCATGTACATCATGGGTGCCCTCATAAGTATTCACGGCCTCCAGATTCATCACATGCCGAATGACATGATATTCATCGGCAATGCCGTTACCGCCGTGCATATCTCTGGCAACTCTGGCGATATCCAGGGCCTTGCCGCAGTTATTGCGTTTCATCAAAGACACAATCTCCGGCGCCGCCTCACCCTTGTCAATCAGCCGCCCCAACTGCAAGGCACCTTGTAGCCCCAGCGTGATCTCCGTCTGCATGTCCGCCAGTTTCTTTTGAATAAGTTGCGTGGCGGCGAGTGGCCGTCCAAACTGTTTGCGATCCAGAGTATATTGACGGGCGGCATGCCAGCAAAACTCGGCGGCCCCCATTGTGCCCCAGGCGATACCATAGCGAGCCCGGTTCAAACAGCCGAAAGGCCCGGCCAGACCCTGCGCGCCGGACAGGTAATTCTCCTCCGGCACAAACACATTCTCCATCACGATCTCGCCGGTGACAGAGGCGCGTAAAGAAAATTTGCCGGCAATCTTCGGTGCGGACAAGCCCTGCATCTCCTTATCCAGAATAAAACCGCGGATCACATCCGCATCATCTTTGGCCCAGACAACAAATACATCAGCAATGGATGAATTCGTGATCCACGTTTTACTGCCGTTGAGACGATAGCCCCCGTCCACTTTTTGTGCCCGGCTTTTCATGCCGCCGGGATCAGAGCCATAATCAGGCTCGGTGAGACCGAAACAGCCAATCCATTCCCCGGAGGCCAGTTTCGGCAGATATTTGGCCCGCTGTTCTTCGTTGCCATAAGCGTAAATCGGATACATCACCAGACTGGACTGCACACTCATCGCGGAGCGATAACCGGAATCGACCCGCTCCACCTCACGGGCTACCAGACCGTAGCTCACATAATTTGCCCCGCCACCGCCATATTGTTCCGGAACGGTCGCCCCCAGCAGGCCCAGATCTCCCATTTCATTCAGGATCTCGCGATCAAACACCTCATTACGATTGGCCTCCAGTACCCGCGGCATCAATGCCCCCTGACAGTAATCCCGTGCGGCCTCCATAACCATCCGCTCCTCATCGCTGAGTTGGCTACTGAACCGCAGCGGCTCCTCCCAGTCAAACTTGCCCTCCACTGTCCCCCGTGTCGCTTTCGCCTGTGCTTTTGCCTGTGTCATGGTATTGCCTGCCTGTGAATATGGACTCACCATTATAAGCCAGTAAGGCCATAAAGTTTAGGCCTTGTAGCGGATTATTACTTATGAGACCAATCAGCAATGTCCCCCCACCGGAGCCACTACGGGCTACGCCCTTGTGCCACCGGCTCCCCCT
>JBPCXW010000089.1:0-7419 GCA_051008185.1 Gammaproteobacteria bacterium | reverse complement strand
ACCGGTGGTGACTTCCACTTCGCCGTGTAATGTATC
This sequence comes from Gammaproteobacteria bacterium, assembly GCA_051008185.1. Classification (GTDB taxonomy): domain Bacteria; phylum Pseudomonadota; class Gammaproteobacteria; order Eutrophobiales; family Eutrophobiaceae; genus CAXMWX01. Next base: position 7,383 of record JBPCXW010000089.1, on the reverse strand, counting down.
ATCAGGTCGTTTGCTACGGACATTGATCGCACCGCCTATCGTGTTGCGCCCGAACAGGGTGCCCTGCGGGCCGCGCAATACCTCAACGGTGTCAATGTCCACCAGATTCAGCACACTGCCGATAGATTGCGAGATATACACCCCGTCCAGATAAATGCCGACACCGGGCTCGGTGGTCAGGGTGAAGTCTATCTGGCCGATACCGCGCATATACACCGAGCCGGCATTGGCGCCGGAAAAGGTGGAGGAGTAATCAAATTCCAGATTGGGCGTGGAGCTGGCGACACCGTCCAGATCATCTATCTGTTGCTGTTCCAGCATATCGCCGGTGAATGCGGTTACGGAGATGGGCGTGTCTTGCAGGCTTTCCTCGCGCTTACGGGCGGTGACGGTGATCTCTTCCAGCACATTGCCGCCCTGGGCGACTGCCGGTGTTGGTTCTGTGATAAATGCTGCGGCGACAACCGCAGATACGAAACTGCGTGATAGCAGAGAATGATTAAACATGAATAGCTCCCCCGTGGATGATGCCTTGTCTTGATTGTAAATGGTATCAACACCTTGACTGATGCATACAGGCAACCGCTTGGTGTGCGGCGTCAGTATAGCAAAATTCAGCCGGGGCGGGGGCTGGCAGTGGCCTGTTTCCTGACCAGCAGCCACAGGGCGCAGAAGGCCAGTAGCATCGGCAGGCTGAAGGCCATATAAATGCTGTCAGGGCTGAATTGTCGGGCCAGTAGCTCCCCGGCCAGATAGGGGCCGACTACCGCCCCGCCGCGGCCAAAGCCGATGGCCCAGCCGAGGCCGGTGTTGCGCGCGCTGGCCGGATAGATATGCGGCGCGCAGGAATACAGGCCGACCATCGTGCCTGCAATGGCGAGGCCCATGAAGCCGGCGAGTAACATCATGCTGCCGAGGCCCTCGGCCAGCAATGCGAAAGCGAACAGGGCGCCGACTGCCAGCAAGGCGTAGTTGCGTGCCAGAACGAAGACATTGAGGCGTACCGACATGATGCCGAGTAACACACCGCCGGTGACCGCGCCGATACTGAGTATGACGCCGCCCGACATCCCCTGTCTGATATTCAGCCCGGTATCCACCAGTAGCTTGGGTGTCCAACTGGCGACGAAATACCAGACCAGCATCAGCATGAAGTAGCAGAACCAGAGTAGCAGGGTCTGGGTGCGCAGATCGCCCCAGATTACTTTTAGCATACTGCTTGTGGGGCCTGCTTGTGCCGCCGGCAGGGCATCCAGTTCCGGCATGCCCAGTTTGCGGCGTTCTATATTGCCTTTTGCCAGGGCCGTCTCGTCACCGCGGCTGAACAGGTATTCGGCTGACTCGGGCAGATAGCGGATGGCGAAAGGTAACATCAGCAGGGAAACGGAGCCGCCGAACCAGAACAGGGAGCGCCAGCCGTATTCACCGATCAATACGACCGATACCAGACCACCGACTGCCGCGCCGATAGGGTAGCCGGACTGCAACAGGCTGACCATCAGGCTACGCAGATGTAACGGCGAATACTCGGCGACCAGCGTATTCAGGCTGGCCAGCATACCGCCGACGCCGAGGCCGGTCAGGAAACGCATTAGTGCCAGTTGCGGGGTGGATTGTGCCAGTGCCGACAGGATCATGCCGCAGGTGATGATGATCAGGCAGAGGATCGTGATGGGCTTGCGGCCATAGCGATCTGCCAGCGGTGCGATAGTCATTGATCCGAGGGCCATGCCGAGCAGGCTGGAACTGAACAGTAGGCCCAGTTCTGTTGGGGACAGATTCCACTCCGCCGCGATAGAGGCGGCGGCGAAGGCCAGCACCAGGACATCAAAACCGTCCAGAGTATTGATGATGATGCAGCTTGCTATCGCGAACAGTTGTCGGGAGGTCATTGGGGCTATGAGATCATAAAACCTTGCATAAGTCATCCTGTATTTTCTGTTATTGCCGTTCGCGGATATGACGGGTGGGCTGAAATGTGCTACGGTATAGCGGAATATGACACAGACAAGTTGATTATGTACGAGACGTTGAAATCGATTCCACCTGATCCTCTTTTGAAGTTGATCGATCTTTACCGGGCTGATTCCAACCCGGACAAGGTTGATCTGGGTGTTGGTGTGTATCAGACCGAAGAGGGTATCACGCCGGTATTGTCTGCGATCAAGAAGGCGGAACTGATTCGTAACCAGACGGAAGAGACCAAGAGTTATTTCGGCCCCGCCGGTGAGCCGCAATTCGGTGAGCGGATGCGGGATTTGATCCTGGCTGACTCTGTTGGGCGGATTGGTCCGGAGCGGGTGCGTGTGTTGCAGAGCCCGGGGGGTAGCGGGGGGCTGCGGGTGGCGGGTGAGTTGCTCCGCCGTGCTGCGCCGGAGGCGACTGTGTGGATTTCTACTCCTAGCTGGCCTAACCATATTCCGCTGTTATCTACGACCGGTCTGCAGATACGGGAATATCCGTATTATGACCATGACAAACAGACGGTGATGGTCGGGGAGATGTTGCAGCATCTGCGGGATCAGGCCAAGGCGGGTGATGTTGTGTTGTTGCACGGTTGCTGCCATAACCCGACCGGGGCTGATTTGGCGGCAGAGGACTGGGCGGCGTTGGGCAAGCTCTGTGTGGAGAAGGGGCTACTGCCTTTTCTGGATGTCGCCTATCACGGGTTTGCTGCACCGATCAGCGATGATCTGGCTGCTGCGCGCGCGTTGCTGGAGACGGTGCCGGAGGCGGTGCTGGCCTATTCCTGCTCCAAGAATTTTGGCTTGTATCGTGATAGAACTGGTGCGCTGGTGATTATTGGCAAGGATAAAACTACGGCCGATACGGCCTTCAGTAATGCCTATAACATTATCCGGACCATGTATTCGGTGCCGCCGCACCACGGGGCGGCGCTGGTTGGGCTGATCCTTGCCGATAAAGGGTTGTATAAGGAATGGATAAGCGAGCTGGACGAAATGCGTGGCAGGCTGATGGCCAACCGCAAGTTGCTGATGGAGGCGCTTGGGCAAAAGGTGGCCGGCAGGGATTTTGGTTTTCTGCAAAAGCAGAATGGGATGTTTTCGTTGTTGGGTATCAGCAAGGAGCAGGCCGCCGGGTTGATTGAGGATTTCAGTATCTATCTGCCGGGGAGTGGGCGCATCAATCTTGCCGGTGTGAAGCGGGGGAATGTGGAGTATATCGCCGATTCCCTCGCCAAAGTGCTGGCGGCGGGGTAGTTTGGGATCGATCCCCCCACCAAAGCAGGCTTCGCCTCCTTTGACTCCCCCTCAAGGGGGGAGTGATTCGTGCCGCTGTTATTGCTCCCCCCTTGAGGGGGAGCCAGAGGCACGAGGGCGTAAGCCCGTAGTGGCTCAGGTGGGGGGTCAAAGCCAGCTTCCTCATTCAAACGGCGACTGTGCTAATATCTCTTTACTGGCCTGCAATGCAGGCTGGTTTCTTTAATAATAATATCAATATGTTAGGCTATGCAGTTCATAGTCTGCTTGAGGAATAATCCAGTAGCTATGCTTATCAGGTCATACATCCAATGAGTTACCAGGTCCTGGCCCGTAAATGGCGGCCGCGGTCGTTTCAGGACATGGTCGGGCAAGAGCATGTGTTGCAGGCCCTGACCAATGCCCTGGACACGGAGCGGCTGCACCACGGTTATCTGTTCACCGGCACCCGCGGTGTCGGCAAGACTACGCTGGCGCGCATCCTGACCAAATGCCTGAATTGTGAGAAAGGCGTCACATCCACCCCCTGTAATGAGTGCAGTGCCTGCACCGGCATTGATGCAGGCCGGTTTGTGGATTTGATTGAGGTTGATGCCGCCTCGCGTGCCAAGGTGGATGAGACCCGTGACCTGATGGAGAATGTGCAATACACCCCGGCGGCAGGTCGCTACAAGGTGTATCTGATAGACGAGGTACACATGTTTTCCGGCCACAGTTTCAACGCCTTGTTGAAGACGCTGGAAGAGCCGCCGCCGCATGTGAAATTCCTGCTGGCGACGACCGAGGCGAAAAAGATCCCGGTCACCATCCTGTCCCGCTGTTTGCAGTTCAACCTGAAACACCTCAGTGTCGGGCAGATTGATCAGCAACTGGTCAAGATCTTACAGGCGGAAGACATCAAGTTTGAGGCGCCTGCGACCCGTCTGGTCGCCGCCGCCGCCAAGGGCAGTATGCGGGATGCCCTGAGTATTCTGGATCAGGCCATCTCCTACGGTCAGGGTGAATTGCAGGAGCAGCAGGTCTCTACGATGCTGGGGGTGTTGAAACAGGATTATATGTTTGATCTGCTAAACGACATCATCGCCGACAAGCCGGTCGAGGTGCTGCAGCGAGTTGATACGATGGCAGAGACCGCGCCTGACTATGACAGCGTGCTGGGCGAGATGTTATCCATACTGCACCAGATCGCCGTGGCGCAGGTGCTGCCCCCTGAGACCGACACGATAGATGAGGTGATCGCGGCTTATCGGGACAGGCTCAGCCCGGAAGATGTGCAGTTGTATTACCAGATAGTGTTGAACGGCAGGAAGGATTTGTATTCCATACCGGACCCGCGTATGGGGTTTGAGATGACGGTGATCAGGATGCTGGCCTTTCATCCGTTGCGGGCGGTGCAGGGGGGCGGTGCGGAGCCATCGCCCGGTGCCGGTAAAAAGGCCGGGGCGGCAGCGGCACCGGCGCGGCCTGCACGGGCACCGGCCCGACCTGCGGCAACACAGGCGCAAGCCAAACCGGCACCAGCCAAACCCCAATCTGCGCCGGCACCAGCACAACCTGAACAGGCATCAGCGCAATCTGCGCCAGCACCAGCACAACCTGAACCGGCATCAGCCCAATCTGCGCCAGCACCAGCCCAATCTGCGCCAGCACCAGCACAAGCTGAACCGACACCAACCCAATCTGCGGCGACAACGACGCAACCCGAACCGACACCCGCCGATACCGCACCAGCCCCGATACCCCCAACCACCGGCGACAGTGCCGAAGACTGGTATCAGATGATCGATCAGATGGGTCTGTCAGGTTTGGTCAAGGAGGTTGCGACACATTGCTTCCTGAAAGAGCATAGTCAGGACAAGATCCATCTGGTGTTGCGCCCGGAGCAGGAACACTTGCTAAAGTCCGCACAACGGCAACGCCTGCAGGAGGCGATCAAGGCGCACTACGGCGAGCAGGTGAAACTGCTGGTGACGGTGGAAGAGGCGGGCGAGGAAACACCGGCGCAAATGGAGAGCAGAAAGGCCAGAGAGGGCAAGCAGGCCGCGATGCAGGCGATAGAGGATGACCCGGAGGCGCAAAAAATTCTGGATATTTTCAACGGCACTGTAGATACCGAGGCGACTCAGCTACAGGCACAGAATCAGGAGCGACCATAATGAAACCGGGGTTCAGGCAAAAGGCACAGGAGTTTCAAAGCACGCAGTCACCGATATCAAGATGGCCGGTTCCAGTCGTCTGCATATCTTAGTCAGCGCGTTCTGCTGCCTGCCCGGGGTCGGCAAAAAATCGGCGCAGCGTATGGCCTACCATTTGTTGCAACGGGATCGGGACGGCGGCAATCATCTGGCACAGGCACTGGTTGAGGCGATGCAGCACATCGGCCATTGCAAACGTTGCCGCAGTTTCAGCGAGCAGGACTTGTGTCACATCTGCGCTGATCCGAAACGCGTGCAAACGGAATTGTGTGTCGTGGAATCACCGACCGATGTGCAGGCGATGGAAGAGGCCGGTTTCAGGGGGGTCTATTTTGTGCTGATGGGGCACCTGTCACCGCTGGATGGCATCGGCCCCGAAGACCTGGGGCTGGAGCAACTGGCCGCGCTGGTCGGTGGCGGCGAGGTGAAAGAGGTCATCCTGGCGACCAACTCCACCGTTGAAGGCGAGGCCACCGCCCATTACATCAGCGAGATGGTCAAGAAACAGGGCTTGACGATCAGCCGCATCGCCCACGGCGTACCGCTGGGGGGCGAACTGGAATACATTGACAGCAACACCTTGTCGCACGCCCTGAGCGGTCGGCGGGAACTGACCGTATAAACTCAGCCGGGGGCCGTCTGTGTTGCGTTCAGATGGGCGATCCTGACCGGTGCCGGTGGATGTGAATCGTAGTAAGCGGAGTACAGTGGATCAGGTGTCAGGGTATTCGCATTCTCCCGATACAGTTTGACCAGTGCCTGAATCAGCATCGCGGTCTGTGCCTGTTGTGCGGCAAAGTCATCCGCCTCAAACTCATGTTGCCGCGAGATGCCGGAGAAAATCGGTTGCAGTGCGAACGAGAACACCGGGGCGACCATGAAAAACAGCGTCAATGCCATATAGCTGCTGGCGGTGCTGACCCCGAGGCCGTGATAGAACCAGTCCTGCCCGGCCAGATAACCGAGTATCGCAAAGCCCAGCAGAAACAGCACGCCCAGCACGACGATACGTTTTTTGATGTGGTTACATTTGAAGTGCCCCAGCTCGTGTGCCAGCACCGCCTCAATCTCTTCGTGGCTGAGATCATCTATCAAGGTATCAAAGAACACGATGCGCTTGTTCGCACCGAGACCGGCGAAATACGCATTGCCGTGTGTGGAACGCGCCGAGCCGTCCATCACGAAGATGCCGTTGCTGGCAAAACCGTTGCGGGTGAGCAGGTTTTCAATGCGGGTTTTCAGGTCGGTATCTTGCAGTGGTCGGAACTTGTTGAACAACGGCGCGATAAAGGCCGGGTAGGCCCACATCATAAACAGGCTGAAGCCGAGCCAGGTCAGCCAGACATACACCCACCAGTATTGGCCGGCGTTGGTCATCAGCCATAGCACCAGCAGCAACAGGGGTGGGGCGATCAGCAACAACAGGGCGGTGTTTTTCAGCAGATCGGTAATGAACAGGCCGGGCGTCATCTTGTTGAAGCCGAAGCGTTGTTCCAGACCGAAGGTGTGATACAAATCCAGTGGCAGTTGCAGGATGGCGGCGATCACGATCACGGCCAGCATAAACACGGTGCCGCTCCAGAGGCCGGACAGCCCCGATGCCCGTATGGTCTGATCGACCAGCTCCAGCAGGCCGCCGTAGGTCCATAACAACAGCAACAGCGTCGCAATAATCCCGCCGAACACGCCGACAGCGGTCTTCGCCGAGCAATAATCGGCGGCCTTCTGGTGCTCCGGCAACGAAATCTTGTCGCTGAAGGCCGTCGGCACGGTATCCCGGTGTGCTTGTATATGCCGGATATGACGCCGGCCCAGATACCATTGCAGTGCGGCACCGGCGGCGAGGAAGGCGAGGAACAGGTAGCTGAAATTGTTCATCGGGGCATTATGCCTTATTCCACTGCTCTGTGAAAATATGTAGTGGAGCAGTACTTATGAGACCAAATCAGCAATGTCCCCCCACCGGA
>JBPCXW010000088.1:0-7574 GCA_051008185.1 Gammaproteobacteria bacterium | reverse complement strand
ATGTGGCCTATGTACGTTTCGCCTCCGTGTATCGCAACTTTGGAGATGTCAGGGCCTTTCTTGAGGAGATAGAGGATCTGAAAAATGAATTACCGCCGGAGCTGAAGGCCAACCAGCTCGATCTACTGGCGGACGAGAATCCCGAAAATTGAACCAGACAGAGACCGATGCCGGGTTTATGTCGCAGGCCCTGCAACTGGCGGAAAAGGGTTGTTACAGCACCCATCCCAATCCCCGCGCAGGATGTGTTTTCGTCAGGGACGGGCAGGTCATCGCACAGGGCTGGCATGTAAAAGCCGGTGCGCCCCACGCCGAGATCAATGCCATTCAGTCGGCGCAATCCTCACTGACCGGTTCAAGCTGTTATGTCACCCTGGAACCCTGCAACCACACAGGCAAGACACCGCCCTGCACGACGGCATTGCTTGCCAGCGGTGTCGCCAGAGTAGTAGTGGCGACACCGGATCCCAATCCGCTGGTCTCCGGTCGGGGCATTGCAGAGTTGCAACAGGCGGGCGTGATCGTGGAGACCGGTTTGCTGGCAGAGCAGGCGCGGCAACTGAACCGGGGTTTTTTTTCCAGAATGCAACGGCACCGGCCTTTTGTGACCTGCAAGCTTGCGATCAGTCTGGATGGTAAGGTGGCACTGGGCTCAGGCGAGAGCAAGTGGATCAGCACCGCCACGGCCAGACAGGATGTGCAACAACTGCGCGCCCGCAGTTCCGCCGTGCTGACCGGCATCAATACCGTGCTGGCCGATGATCCGCGGCTCAATGTCAGGGATGTGGATACCGGGCAAAGGCAACCGTTGCGCGTGGTATTGGACAGGCGCTTCCGGCTACCCGTCACGGCCCGGCTGTTGGGCCTGCCGGGCCAGACCCTGGTGATAGGGCAGGGCGGGCAACAGGAGGCGACTGCACTGCAAGGTGCCGGGGCGGTAGTGGAACAGCTTGAAGGTGATGACACTACACTGCTCCGCAACAGCATGACCCTGCTGGCGGAAAAATACCAGATCAACGATCTGCTGGTGGAGGCCGGGCCCACCCTTGCCGGTGCCTTGCTCAAGTGTGATCTGATTGATGAACTGGTTATCTACCAGAACCCGAGCCTGCTGGGCAATGATGCGATTGACATGATCAACATCCCGGTGCTGAACGCGATGGATGATCGGATGAAACTGGAGTTACTGCAGGAAAGTTTGTGCGGCGTTGACAGGCGTCTTGTCTTCAAGGTCAAAAAATCTTCCCCGCAGGCCCGCGCGAGGGCGAGGAGGAATGCGGTGCAGGCACTTTATCAGTGGTTGCTTACCGGGGCGGCGGTGACGGCGATCATTGCAGAGTTTGAGGATCGTGCGGAATTGAACAAGGCGGATAAGGAATATTTTTATGCGTTGCTGTCGGGTTGTGAAAAAAATGCCGCCGATCTTGAACAACAGATTACTCCCTGTCTGGATCGGCAGCTTGAGCGGTTGGACCCGGTGGAGCGGGCGATACTGCTTGTCGGTGCTTATGAGCTGGCACACCGGCCCGGGTTGCCGGTGAATGTTGTGATCAACGAGGCCATTGAATTGGCAAAGGTGTTTGGTGCCGAGGGATCGTACAAGTACATCAACGGGGTAATGGACAAGCTGGCCGGGGCCTTGCGCTAGGGGATGCTGATGGCATTGGGTGAATTTGACATCATCCGGCGTTATTTCAGTGACATTGTCGCGGCGGACGAGGACATCATCTGCGGGGTCGGGGATGATGCCGCGGTGATCGCGATAGATGCCGAGCGGGCGTTGGTCGTCGCGGCGGATACCTGTGTCATCGGCGTACATTTCCCGTTGCAGACTCCGGCCTATGCGATAGGGTTTAAATCGCTGGCGGTTAATCTCAGTGATATGGCGGCGATGGGCGTGCAACCGCGCTGGTGTACGCTGGCATTGAACCTGCCGCCGCAATACAGACAGGCTGACTGGCTGGCGGAGTTTCAGCGCGGCTTCGCTACTCTGGCGAAGCAACACGCGGTGTCGCTGATAGGCGGTGATACCTGCGGTGCCGATCAGTTGTCAGTCACCGTGCAGATCATCGGCATCGCGCGTAGCGATCAGATCGTTTATCGTAGCGGGGCGAAGCCCGGGGATGCCATCTATGTCAGCGGTGAGTTGGGCACGGCGGCCTTTGCGCTGCGCCGCTTGCAGGCCGAGGCCGACCTGCCTGACACGGTGCTGGACAGTCTCTACCAGCCGCAACCGCAGGTGACAACCGGGCAAAGTTTGGCTGGCAAGGTGCATGCGATGATTGATATATCCGATGGTCTGCTGGCCGATCTGCAACATATCCTGAATGCCAGCGGGGTGGGGGCGATCATTGACGCGGAGGCGATACCGGCTAACCCGTTACTACGACAACAACTTGGCGAAGCAGAACTGTGGCAATGTTTGCTCGCCGGTGGGGATGACTACCAGCTTTGTTTCACCACCGATCTGCCGGAGGCCGAACTTGGCACGGCCGTTCACAAAATTGGCGAGATCACAGCGGACAAGGGATTACAGATAACAAAAAAAGATGGCACACAGTTGACACCCACCGAATACGGCTACCAACACTTTTAAACCGGCGGCCTCAGCCAGTGGCGCGTTTTTTCATAATGATCTGTTTCCATTCAGCCGGGCCGCTCTGGTGAATGGAGTTGCCGGCGGCATCCACTGCCACGGTAACCGGCATATCCTTAACCTCAAACTCGCGTATTGCTTCCATACCCATCTCCGGGAACGCAACAACCTTGGCCGAGGTGATGGCCCTGGAAACCAGATAGGCAGCACCGCCGACCGCCGTCAGATACACCGCCCCGTTTTTCCTGATCGCCTCAATAGCCTCCGGCCCCCGCTCGGCCTTACCGATCATACCGATCAAACCGGTCTGCTCCAGTATAGTGTCGGTGAATTTATCCATCCGGGTGGCCGTGGTCGGCCCCGCCGGACCGACAACCTCATCCCTGACCGGATCCACCGGGCCGACATAATAGATAAACCGGTCCCGCAGATCGACACCATCAGGCAACGGCTCGCCCTGATCCAGCAGGGTCTTGATCCGTTTGTGGGCGGCATCCCGACCACTGAGCAACTTGCCGGACAACAACAGGGTCTCACCACTTTTCCATGTCGCTATATCCGCCTTACTCAGGCCATCCAGATTCACCCGCCGCGAATCGGCGCCGCCGTCCCAACTTATCTCCGGCCAGTCGCTCAGCGCAGGCGGGGTCTGCAAGGCCGGACCGCTACCGTCCAGCACAAAGTGCGCGTGGCGGTTGGCGGCACAGTTCGGGATCAGGGCCACCGGCAGGGAAGCGGCGTGGGTCGGGTAGTCCAGTATCTTGACATCCAGCACCGTAGTCAGCCCGCCGAGGCCCTGGGCACCGATGCCGAGGGCGTTCACCTTGTCATAGATCTCCAGCCGTAACTCTTCAAGACGATAGGCCGCACCGCGTTGCTGCAACTCCTGAATATCAATGGCACTGAACAATGATTGCTTGGCCAGCAGCGCGGCCTTCTCCGCCGTCCCGCCGATGCCGATGCCGAGGATGCCGGGCGGGCACCAGCCCGCGCCGAGGGTAGGGACGGTCTCCACCACCCAGTCAACAATGTTGTCAGTCGGGTTGAGCATGGCCAGTTTGGCCTTGTTTTCCGAGCCGCCGCCTTTTGCCGCCACATATACTTCCACCCTGTCACCGGCAACGATCTCGGTATGAATGACCGCCGGCGTATTGTCGCCGGTATTTTTCCGCTCGCCCGCCGGGTCGGTCATGATAGAGGCGCGCAGGATATTATCAGCGTCGGTATAGGCCTTGCGCACCCCGGCATTCACCATTTCATTGATGCTCATGTCCGCCTCCCATTGCACCTGCATACCTATTTTGATATAAACGACAACAATACCGGTGTCCTGACAGATGGGGCGTTTGCCCTCGGCACACATTCTGGAATTGACGAGTATCTGCGCCAGAGCGTCTTTGGCCGCTTTGGATTGTTCCATCTGGTATGCCTGATGCACGGCATCAATGAAATCTTTGGGATGATAGCAGGAGATAAATTGCAGGGAATCTGCAATACTCCGGATCAAGTCTTGTTGTTTGATTGTCGTCATGGGAACTGATTGTATCAGGTTTCAGCAATGGCCCCCCACCGGAGCCACTGCGGGCTACGCCCTCGTGCCACCGGCTCCCCCTCAAGGGGGGAGCAGACACAAATAACTCCCCCCTTGAGGGGGAGCCAAAGGAGGCGAAGCCTGCTTTGGTGGGGGGACCGATGTCAATACACACTACAATACATAACAGAGGGCAAGTCAGGCTATGAGCAATCAGATTCATCAAATGAATGTCACCTATTCGGCGGCGGAGGACCGCTTGTTGCTACGGGTCAGCACCACGCAGGAGGAGGAGTTCCGCATCTGGCTGACCCGGCGGTTTGTGAAGTTATTGCTGGGGGTGCTGGTCAAGGAGATAGACAAGCGCGGCGGCATGCCCAAGGTGGCCGCCAATGAGGAGACCGTCTCCATGCTGGAGCAAGGTGCGATGAAAAAACAATACGAGGTCAAACAGGAGGTCAGCTACCCGTTCGGCGAGGACGGGATACTGGCGGCCAAGATCAACATTACCTCACGCGAGAATGACAGTCTGGATCTGGAGATCCTGCCGGAGCAGGGGCGGGGGCTGACATTCTCTTTCAATCAATCGCTGCTGTTCATGTTTTACAGCATGATCAGTCAGGCCATCAACCAGTCTGATCTGGGGATCGTTGATAACGAGATGTTATCCATGCAATTGCATTGAACTGCCACCGTCATGCGGCCAGTTGCCGCAACACATAATGCAGGATGCCACCGTTGTTAAAATACTCCCATTCCTTGGGCGTATCCACCCGCACCCTGGCCGTGAATTCAATGCGCTTGTTATCAGCACCGGTGGCCGTGATGCTGACCTCATCCGCACCGGTCTCCAGACCGTTGATGTCAAACAATTCCCGACCACTGATACCCAGACTATCCGCATCTTCCCCCGGCTGAAATGTCAGCGGCAACACACCCATCCCGACCAGATTGGAGCGGTGAATACGCTCAAAGCTGACCGCGATCACCGCGCGCACCCCCAACAAACGGGTGCCCTTGGCGGCCCAGTCGCGGGACGAGCCGGTGCCGTATTCCTTACCGGCCAGCACCAGCAACGGCACCTGCTCCTGTTGATAACGCATGGCCGCATCAAAGATGCTCATCTGTTTGTCGTCGGGGTAGTGTGTAGTCCAGCCGCCTTCGGTACCCGGTGCCAGCTGGTTACGCAGGCGGATGTTGGCAAACGTGCCCCGCATCATAACCTCGTGATTGCCGCGGCGCGAGCCATAAGAATTGAAGTCAACAGGTTGCACGCCCTTGTCCACAAGATAGCTACCGGCGGGACTGTCGGCCTTGATCGCACCGGCGGGCGAGATGTGATCGGTGGTGATGCTGTCGCCCAGCTTCGCCAGCACCCGCGCCGACCGGATCGGTTCAAACCCCTGTGCCGTGGTCGCCATGCCGCTGAAGTAGGGCGGGTTTTGCACATAAGTGGAGTCATTCTCCCATTCATACAAGTTACCGGCTGCGGTATCAATGCTATTCCAGCGCGAGTCGCCCTGAAACACATTCTGGTATGAACCGCGGAACATCGCTGAGTCAATAGCACCTTGTATAGTATCGCTAACCTCTTGCCGGCTGGGCCATAAGTCGCGCAGGTACACCGCGTTGCCATCGCTGTCGGTGCCAAGCGCATCGTTTTGCAGATCAATATCCATACTACCGGCGATGGCATAGGCCACGACCAGCGGCGGCGAGGCCAGAAAATTCATTTTCACTTCCGCATGTACCCGGCCTTCAAAGTTACGGTTACCGGACAGCACCGAGGCGGCGACCAGATTGCCGTCCCTGATGCCATTGCTGACCTCTTTCGGTAGCGGCCCCGAATTACCGATACAGGTCGTGCAACCGTAGCCGACGATATTGAAACCCAGGGCATTGAGACTGTCACTCAGGCCGGCCTTGTCCAGATAGTCACGCACCACCAGCGAGCCCGGGGCCAGACTGGTCTTCACCCACGGCTTGACTTGCAGGCCCCGTTGCCGGGCCTTTTGCGCCACCAGACCGGCGGCCACCATCACCGACGGGTTGGAGGTATTGGTACAAGAGGTAATGGCGGCGATGACCACCGCGCCGTCTTTCAACTCGTAGTCGGTGCCCGTAGCGGTGCTGACTGCAATGCTACCGCCACCGTCCCTGTCGGCGGTCATGTTGCCGAGGTGTTGCCTGAATGTATCTCTGGCGGTGTTGAGCGGGATTCGATCCTGCGGGCGTTTGGGGCCGGCCAGACTCGGCACCACCGTGCCCATATCCAGTTCAAGCGTGTCGGTGTAATCGGCGGCGGCCGCGCCCGGTTCGCGCCACAACCCCTGTGCCTTGCTATATGCCTCAACCAGGGCCAACTGCTCCGCACTGCGGCCGGACAGGCGCAGGTAGTTGATGGTCTCGTTATCAATCGGGAAGATACCGCAGGTGGCGCCGTACTCGGGGCCCATGTTGGCGATGGTGGCCCGGTCTGCCAGTGGCAGGCTGTCCAGTCCGTCGCCGTAAAACTCTACAAACTTACCGACCACACCTTTTTGCCGCAACATCTCTACTACGGTCAGCACCAGATCGGTGGCGGTGGTTCCTTCGGGCAACTCGCCGCTCAGTTTGAAGCCGATGACTTGCGGGATTAGCATCGTAATCGGTTGCCCGAGCATGGCCGCCTCCGCTTCAATACCGCCGACACCCCAGCCCAGCACCCCGAGGCCGTTGATCATCGTGGTATGGGAATCAGTGCCGACGACTGTGTCGGGATAGGCCTCGGTGACACCGTCGGTGTCGCGGGTAAAGACGGTGCGCGCCAGATATTCCAGATTCACCTGATGCACGATCCCGGTATCGGGCGGCACTACCTTGAAATTGGAAAACGCCTGTTGTCCCCAGCGCAGGAAGGCATAGCGTTCGGCATTACGTTTGAATTCAATGGCGGCATTTTTTTCCGCGGCATCATTGCTGCCAAACACATCAACCATGACGGAATGATCAATCACCAACTCCGCCGGTGACAGCGGATTGATTTTGTCAGGGTCACCGCCCAGCTTTTGCATCGCATCACGCATCGCGGCGAGGTCAACTACCGCCGGGACACCGGTGAAGTCCTGCATCAATACCCGTGCCGGGGTGAAGGCGATTTCCTGCGTCGGTTCTGCCGTTGCGTCCCAGCCGGCCAGTGCCTCTATATCAGCGGCGGTGATATTGACACCATCCTGATGCCGTAGCAGATTTTCCAGCAGGATCTTTAGGCAGTAGGGCAGTTTGTCAATCCGGTTTTGATCCGGCAGGGCCTTTAGTGAATAAATCCGGTACGATTTCCCGGCAACCTCAAGTGATGTTTTTGTTTTCAATTTGGTCATTTATGACTCCATAGTATCATAGTATTTGTTATGACGCAGTGTCCCCCCACCTGAGCCACTACGGGCTTACGCCCTTGTGCCTCTGGCT